>NZ_JBEKFG010000008.1:0-75442 GCF_050013435.1 Binatus sp. (SeqCode)
TCGAAGCTCACCGACCTCGTCCGCGCCAATATCCTCGACGAAGTTGATTCATTCCTTGCCACGCAACAAATCGACCGCTCGGATATCCGCCACTGGATCGCGCACGCCGGCGGCCCCAAGGTGCTCGAGACCCTCGAGGGCGCGCTGGCTCTCCCCGAGGCCGCGCTGGCGCGTTCGTGGCGCTCGCTGCAATCGGTCGGAAATCTCTCGTCCGCGTCGGTGATGTTCATTCTCGACGAATTGCTGGAAGACAACGCCGCAGCTCCCGGCGACTACGGCCTGATCATCGGGATGGGCCCCGGGTTCTCGGTCGAGCTGGTTCTTCTGAAGTGGTGATCTTGCTTACGTGGTGATCTCGCTTCGCACCTACCTGCTGATCCTCGCGATCCTGGTCGTCGAGCGGGTTTTCGAGATCGATCGCGCGCGCCGCAACGCGCGCCGTGCGTTCCAGCACGGTGCTGTCGAAGTCGGGCAGGCGCACTATCGCGTGATGGTCGTATTTCACGCGCTGTTCATCGTGTCATGCGCAGCCGAGGCGGCGTTTTTTCCGCACGCATTTGCGCCCGCGGTGGCGTGGCTAGCGCTGTCGGCTGAAATCGTCGCGCAAGCGCTTCGCTACTGGGCAGTTGCAACTCTCGGCGATCGATGGAACACGCGAATCATCGTGAGTCCCGACCGCGCCCCCGCGACCGATGGACCCTATCGCTTCATGCGCCATCCCAACTATCTTGCGGTCGTCATCGAGATCGCGGCCGTGCCGATGATCGGCGGCGCGATCTTCACGGCGATCGCGTTCTCGATAGGCAACGCTCTGATTCTCGCCGTGCGAATTCCGGCCGAGGAACGCGCGATGGGCGGACGATACGCCGACGCGCTCGGCTCGCGCCGCCGTTTTTTCCCCGGCTTGCGGCACGGCTAGACAGCGCCAGGATCATTCGGTGTTTTTCGCACCGTTCCTCTTTTTCTACGCGATCGTCGCTGTGCTATTGGCGTGAGCGCGGAAATTTACGCCGGTTTGAACTTCACCAGCGTGTGCTCCGGTGTCACGTCGTCGAAGAATACTTCGACCGGCATCTCGACGCGCACATCCTCCGGCGGCGCCACGATATTGCTCGTCATGCGCGGCCCCTCGGCCAGCTCGACGATCGCCAGCACGTACGGCGCGTCGGAAAACGCCCGGCTCGACGCTCGCCGCACGACCGTAAAGCTGTACACCTTGCCGCGCCCGCTCATGCGTTCCCACGCAAGCTTGTCCGAGAAGCATTTTGGGCATCGATCGCGCGGATAGTAGATGAAAGCGCGGCACGCGCCGCAGCGCTGAAGCGTCAGCTCATGGCGCCGCGCCGCCTCCCAGAACGGCCGGCTGGTTGGCGATGGCTTCGGAAGCGGTTTGTAGTACTCGCTCATGATCTGCGCTCCAGCACCAGACTTGACTGCTCGCTCATGATTCCGCCGTTGCCGTTGACGTAGCCGAGCGCCGCGCCCTTTACCTGGCGCTCGCCGCCGCGTCCCATCAGCTGCCTTATCGCTTCCGTCACGTGACTCATGCCGCCCGCCAGCCCCGCCTGGCCGAACGACAATTGCCCGCCGTGCGTGTTGCATGGAAAGTCGCCCGCGTACGTCAGGTCGTGCTCCATCACGAACGGCCCGCCCTGCCCCTTTTTGCAAAAGCCCGCGTCCTCGAGCGTGACGATCACGGTAATCGTGTAGCAGTCGTAGGGACATGCGATGTCCATGTCCTTCGGTTGCAGACCCGCCATCTTGAACGCGGCGGCCGCCGCAGGCTTGATCGGCGATTCGGTGATCGACGGCGCATACGTGATCGTCGAATGATTGGCGTACTCGCCCGCCCCCAGCAGCCATATCGGCGGATTCTTTGCGCCCTTGGCCAGCTCGGGCGACGCGACAATTATCGCTGCGCCGCCGCTCACCGGGCTTACGATTTCATATAGATGAAGCGGATCGACGATCATCCGCGAGTTCAGCACGTCGTCGATCGTGAGCGCCTTGTCATTAAATGTCGCCAGCGGATTCTTGAGCGCGCTGGTTCGCTGATCGACCGCGACCTTCGCCATCTGCCGCGCCGTGGTGCCATATTCATGCATATGGCGACGGGCGATCATCGCGTAGCCGCAATTGGCGCCGATATTCCCGTATGGCGCCTCGAACTCGCGCTGCACCGATATCACCGGCGGGCGCTGGTCGCCGACCTTGTTCAAATCCGCGACGATGCACAACACCGCGCTGCACATTCCCGCGTCGATCGCCGCCGCCGCGCGCCAGATCATCCCAGCCGGACTCGCGCCGCCGATATCGACCTGGTTCAGCATCCGCACGTTCAGCCCCAGCACCTCGGCCGCGCTCGCCGGGTAAATCATCCCCGGGTCCGAAAACGGCACGCCGACCAGGAAGCCATCGATGTCTTTCTTCTCCAGCCCCGCGTCCGCGATCGCTTCGGCCGCCACCCGCGCCATCAGTCCGAGCGCGGTGAGGTCGCCGGGTTCCTTGACCGGTTTGAGTTCGCCAATTCCAATTGCCGCGGCTTTTCCCTTCAGGCTCAATTCGCATCCACCTCCCGCGTTTGCGTTTTCCAGTTCGCGCGTGGGCGCATCTCGATCACGATTACCACAAATCGCGGCTTGGGGGTCTGCCGCCCGCGCGGTTCAAATCGGTGAAAAAATCTTGTAGCTTGGTTGGTTCGAGGTGCTTTTAACCAAATGGCATTTATCATCTGTGACGACCATAACCTTGACGTCGAGGCCGACGGGATCGACAACGCCGTCGCGAAGCAGTTGATGCTGACCGACGCAAAACCGGGCGCAACCCCGATCGAAAAAGAGATCATCGAGTTCGGGATTAAACATCGCAACTGCAACATCCGGATTCTCGCCGGCTAGTTTTGGATCGCAGTCGAGTCCGCGACGCAATCGCCGGCTCGATTCCCGGCGCATCGCTTCCACACGCCCGCGCGCATTTTAATGTGTTCGATGTTGACCGGCTGACCGACCGGCAGATACACTGCCGGGGCGGGGTGGAGCAGTCTGGTAGCTCGCCGGGCTCATAACCCGGAGGTCGAAGGTTCAAATCCTTCCCCCGCAACCATCAAATCTGGAATCCAGGGAACATCAACATGTTGCGCGATCGCGCAACGCGCCCCCGCACTTCGAATGCGGGCCCTGGCACGGGCGTACTCTCTCTGCTACCATTACTCCTACCAATGGTAGGAACAATTCGCCGATGAGTGCCGCAAAACTTTCGGTATCGCTTCCTCGCTCACTAGCCGGATTCGTTGAGAACTATCGAAAAAGGCGGGGTTTGAAGAGCCGATCCCAGGTCTTCGAGGAAGCACTCAAGCTGCTCCGAAGCCGCGAGTTGGAAACTGCTTACCGCCAAGCGAACTCGGAATTCGACAAGGCCTGGGACACCCCGACTTCAGATGGGCTGTCCGATGAGACGTGGTGATATCTACTTCGCCGACTTAAGCCCAACTATCGGCACGGAGATAAACAAGCGCCGCCCGGTGCTCATCGTCAGTAACGAAGCGAATAACCGGGCCTCAAACACGGTGACCGTCCTGCCCATCACTTCCAACGTCAGCAGGATATATCCGTTTGAAATTGCACTGTCCCCTAAAGATAGTGGCCTGCCGAAGCCCTCGAAGGCTCAGGCGCAGCAGATCCGAACTATCTCCAAGGAACGAATCCGAGGCGCAGCGTTGGGCCGTCTCAATGCAACCGTTATGAGCAAAGCTGCAGACGCAATGCGGCTTCACCTTGATCTCTAGATCGCTTCGACCGGTCCTCGATCAAATCTGCAACCCAACAGGACGGGCACGCCGGCGATGCTGCGGTGCTGAATCTCAAAACTCTGGACTTCTTACCGCTTTTGGAGTTTTAGTAGCCACAGCCGCGCAAGTGCGGCCATCAGGGAGAGAAAAAAAATGGGACGCAAAGTATACGTCGTAGGCGTCGGCATGACCAAGTTCGAGAAGCCGGGTTCGCGGGCTTGGGACTATCCCGACATGGCGAAGGAATCCGGCACCAAGGCTTTGCAGGACGCCGGGATCGCCTACGAAAACATCGAGCAGGCGGTGGTCGGCTACTGCTACGGCGAATCGACTTGCGGCGAGCGCGCACTCTACGCACTCGGGATGACCGGCATCCCGATCTACAACGTCAACAACAACTGCTCGACCGGATCGACCGCGCTGTTCATGGCCAAGCAATTCGTCGAGGGCGGCATCGCGGACTGCGTGATGGCGCTCGGCTTCGAGAAGATGGAGAAGGGCTCGCTCGGCGCCAAGTACACGGACCGCACCAATCCGATGGACAAGCACATCACGCTAATGGCCGACCTGCGCGGCTTCGCGCCGGCGCCGCCGGCGGCGCAGATGTTCGGCAACGCCGGACGCGAGCACATGGATCGCTACGGCACGACCGCGTTGCAGTTCGCAAAAATCGGATGGAAGAACCACAAGCATTCGGTGAACAACCCTTACTCGCAATTCCAGGATGAGTATTCACTGGAAGGAATCCTCAGCGCGCCGATGGTGTATGAGCCGCTCACCAAGCTTCAGTGCTGCCCGACCTCCGACGGCTCGGGCGCGGCAATCCTGGCCAGCGCCGACTTCGTCAAGAAGCATGGCCTCGAGCACAAGGCCGTCGAGATTCTCGGGATGGCGATGGCGACCGACTTTGCCAGCACGTTTTCCGAGCGGAGTTGCATAAAGATGGTCGGCTCTGACCTGTCGAAGACCGCCGCGCATAAGGTCTATGAGCAAAGCGGTCTGGGACCCGAGAACGTCGACGTGGTCGAACTCCACGACTGCTTCTCGTGCAACGAACTGATCACTTATGAGGCGCTAGGGCTATGCCCCGAGGGCAAGGGCGGTGAATTTGTCGACGCGGGCGCCAACACCTACGGCGGCAAAGTGGTCGTGAATCCATCGGGCGGGCTGATTTCGAAGGGCCATCCCCTGGGCGCAACCGGCCTGGCGCAGTGCGCGGAACTCAACTGGCAATTGCGGGGCGAGGCAGCCAAGCGGCAGGTATCGGGCGCCAAGGTCGCCCTCCAGCACAATCTCGGACTTGGAGGCGCCGCGGTCGTCACGATGTATCGCCGCGCAAATCTGGCCTGAGTTCCGCGGCCCGCGCTCAACAACTATTAGCTCGCCATGATCGGGACCGACAGAAGGCTACCTATGCACACGAATGCGACAACCGTGGCGAAACGTCTGCTGGCTAGCGTAGCGATGGTCGCCCTCGTGGTGGGGGCATTTGCCCGCATCGCGCCGGCGGCTGAGCCAGACGTGGTTTACTTTAATGGCAAGGTTGTCACGCTCGATCCCGCAGGGTCGATAGTTAGCGCCGTTGCAGTCAAGGACGGCAAGATATTGAGCGTCGGCGCGACCGATGAGCTAAAGAAGCTTGCGGGGCCTTCAACTCGAATGGTGGACCTCGGTGGCAAGACCGTGGTGCCCGGATTGATCGATGCGCACTGCCACCCGATGGAATCCATCTATTTGAAAGAAGACTGGGTGGATGACCGCTACCCCGGGACCAAGTCAGTCAAGCAGGCGCTGGCTAACATAGCTAGCGCGGTAAAGAAGACGCCAAAGGGCACCTGGATTTGGGTCGCCTGCGCTTCAGCCAGTCAAAACAAGTTTGTCGAGAAGCGTATCCCGACCAAAGCTGAGCTTGATGCTGTGGCTCCCGATAACCCCCTGCTGCTCGCCAACGGCGGTCACATGGCCATGGTTAACTCTCTGGCTATAGAAAGGCTGGGCATCAAGAAGGGCACGAGGAGGCTCGCGCACGGCGGCTCGGTAATGCTCGACCAGGCCGGCGAACCTACCGGGGTGCTGACGGATGCCTTGGCGGATATACCGGACGACCCGACTCCGGCCGAGCTGGAGCGCTACTATACCAAAAACATCCAGGAGTTCTGGAATGCGAATGGGTTTACGTCGGTTCTAGCACTTACCCCCGCCAAGGCATTGCCTGTTCTCCAAGCGGTCGCGCAATTGCCAACCAAGCCCACCATTCGTTACACGATTTCGGTCTGGACATCGGCCGACGGCGAGGACATGCCCGAGGATTTGAGCAAGTTCGACATGCCAAAGGGTGTTGACCGGCAGTGGTATCGGTTCGCGGGGATAAAGGCATGGATAGACGGGGAAAATGACGCTCGCACAGGCTATATGTACGAGCCGTATGTTGGGCATTTCGATACCGACCCGCCCGGCAATAAGGGAATCTTGGTCACCGACCAGCCACACGCCGATAGGTTTGCGGCCATTGCCAACAAAGCCGGCGCGCTGTGCATGTTCCATTGTTCAGGCGATCGCGCCACTGACGTCGGCTTGAACGCTTACGAAAAGGTGATCAACTCGGGACGGCCCGAAACCATAATGCGGATCGAACACTTTGGGACGTTTCAGCTCACCGACGAGCAGTTGAAGCGCGCCAAAGAGATGAAAAAGCACGGTCTTTATATTTCAGCGCAGCCGGTGTGGTTGCTGGATCTAGTCAAATCGAACTTCGACAACATGGGCGCAAAACGCGCAGATACCGGCTTTCGCTACCGCGCAATGATTGACGCCGGGCTCGAACCGGCCGGGAGCACTGATTTAACCGGGATCTACCTCGAGAATATCAACCCGTTTCTCGGCATATGGGCTTCAGTGACCCGTCACTCGGACATGGGTGTGTTCCATCCCGAGCAGGCAATCTCCGTTACCGAAGCAATTAAGATGTGGACGCTTTGGGCGGCCAAGGCGATGGGAGAGGCTCAGGTCAAGGGCTCGCTCGAGCCCGGAAAATACGCCGATATGGTCGTGCTATCGGACGATATTTTCACGATGCCGCCGGAAGGCCTCAAGGAGGTCAAGCCGCTCAAAACGATTGTAGGCGGGGAAGTGGTTTACACGGCGAAGTAGCAGCAAAGGCGCCAAGGTCGCCCTCCAGCACAATCTCGGGCTGGGAGGAGCCGCGGTCGTCACGATGTATCGCCGCGCAAATCTGGCCTGAGTTTCGCGCGCGTTCAACCCGCGCCGAGATGAGACCGCAACATTCCGATCGCCGCCAACGCGAACAACGCGACGTCCATCGACGCGTGCGCGAGCATTGAGGCTTCCAGTCCGCGGCGCAAGTATAGGCGCCCGAACACGACGCCCTCCCACGTCTGCGGCATCACCAAGCCGCCGATCAGAAATTTCGACGTGCTATGGAACAGCGCCCCGGCCACCGGTATCAGGTGAATTATTCCGAACAGGTAGCCTTGGGCAATCGTGATTATCCAAAGCGCGCGGCGTCCCGGGTAGCCGCTTGAGTCGCGCGATATCAGCCGCGCGATCCATCCGAAGATCGCATACATCACCAGTCGAAACTGGATCTCCTCGCTAACCGCAGCCGCGATTGCGACCGAGGCTCCGACGATCGCGATACGGCCCGGCGCCACCGTCAGCATCGGCGGCTTCGGAAGGCTGATGCCGGCGCCGCCGCGCGCAATAAAAACCAGCGGCACGATCACAATCACCAGCACGCCCGCGCCTGCCGCCGCGGCCAGCATCGCGTAGCCGATCGAAACTCTCGCCAGGCTGCGAATTGAGAAATGGATTTTCGCGCCCGCGATCTTTGCCGCGATCAGCGGCGCACCGGGCAACCCGAGCTGTCCGTTGATTCGAAGCGCTACCGGTACCAGCGATGCGAGCACGAGAGTGACGCCGAGGAACGGGATCACGCGCCAGATTTCCGATCCGTCGATCGGCTTAATCGCCATCGCGAGCGGATACTCGGCCGCCGCGCCGGCTATCGCCAGCGCGATCAGCAGCGCCGACTCGCGCCGCCACGCCGAGTGAGGCGCCCGCGCGCCGCCGGAGCCATCGACGGACGGCTCGATCACTTGATTGCCGGGATAAATTTGGGGATGTCCTTCGACGGCTTCATCTTCCACCTGGGCTTGCGCTTCTCGACAAACGCGCTGACGCCTTCGTACGCGTCCGGCTGCTTGCCGGCCCACACGAACGCCTTCGTATCTACAGCCTGCGCCTTCTCCGCCTCGGGCTCCGCGAGCAGTGCGTAGATTAGCCGCTTGGTTATCGCGACCGACACCGGCGCCGTATTACGGGCGATATCGAGCGCCATCTCGCGCACCTTCGCCATGAACTCAGCGTCGGGCCATACGTGACTCACGATTCCGAATTCGAGCGCCTCGCGCGCGCTGATTATCCGCCCGGTCATCAGCAGTTCGTTGGCCTTGGCCAGTCCGATCATTCGCGGGACGGTCCACAGGCTGAGCGCCTCCGGAGTTATTCCGCGCCGCACGAACACGAATCCGATTCGCGCGCTCTCGGCCGCGACGCGGATGTCCCATTGCATCGGCAGCGTGATTCCCATTCCGACCGCCGGCCCGTTGATCGCCGCGATGATCGGTTTGCGCACGTTCCACGGCCGAATCGCAGGCGCCGGCCGCTGGCGGCGCTCCGCGCGCGCGTCGGCGTCAAACGTGTTGCCGCCGCCCGACAGATCCGCGCCCGCGCTGAACGCACGGCCTGCGCCGGTGACGACGATCACGCGGACCTCGTCATCCTTGTCGTATTCGGCAAAGGCCGCGTAAAGCTCCGCGGCCATCGTGCCCGAGAATGCGTTGAGTTTCTCGGGGCGATTGAGCGTGATAGTCGCGACGCCGTCTTTGACTTCCTTCAAAACGTGTCCACTGGCCATGTGATTTGCTCCATGCGCGGGCGCTTCTCGATTCCTCGTCTCCGTTAAGACTTCAGCTGCTTCTTCGCGCCCGGACTTTGTGTTGTTACTTCGAATCGAACATAGTCGAAACCCGAGGCCGCTGGCGAATGGAATGCTTCGTTTACGTTCTAGGTAGTTCCGGCCCAGACGGATGTCGAACCTACGTAGGATGGACCAACGATCTCGATCGACGCCTCGCTCAGCACAACGCCGGGAAAGGCGCGCGATCAACGCGCGGCCGCGTTTGGTTCTTGCTGTATGCCGAGCGTCACGCGTCGCGCGAACAAGCGATGAGCCGTGAATGGCACCTGAAACGCAACCGCGCTTTCCGAAAATGCCTGACGCAATACGGCCAAGGTAGCGCGGCGGATTCTATTTCCTGAAATCGATCGGTTGCGGGCAGGTGGGGTTTGCGCCGCGTCCCGGCGTGGCTAGCGCGCCTCGGCGCGGTCGCAAAACCCGCCGCCCACGCGATTCTATCCTTGAGAACTATTTTGTTTCCTGCTCAGATGCCCGTTGAGGTCTGGCACGTCGGAGGAGTTCAGAGATGAAAGAGTTACCGGGGCGATATCGGGATTTCAGACGGCAATTTCCCGCAATCAGTGGAGCCTACGACGATCTCGGACGTATGATCGCCGAGGCGGGCCCGCTCGACGAAAAGCATAGCCAGCTCATCAAGCTCGCGATGGCGGTCGCATCCGGACAGGAGGGCGCGGTCCATTCGCATGCCCGGCGCGCGCTGGAGGCAGGCGCCAAACCCGAAGAAATCCGGCAAGTCGCGCTGCTCGGCATGACCACGGTCGGGTTTCCGCGGATCATGGCGGGTCTGTCGTGGATCGATGACGTGCTGAAGAGCGGCCTCGGAGGCAAACGCAAGGCGCGCCGGCAGGGAGCCGCGTAAGCTTATGGACTTCGAATTGAACGAAGAGCAGCGGATGTTCCGGGACAGCTTGCGGAAATTCCTCGACGCGGAGGTCCGCCCGCTCGACGATCGGTGGGGCGACATCGAGATGACCGCCGAGCGCGCCAAGCCGCTGCTCAAGATGCTCATACCGTGGGGCTATGCGGACGCCGAAGGAATCCTTGCCGGCGGCTCCGACCCGATCATCGGATGCGTCCAGAGCGAAGAACTGTCGGCGACTTTTCCGGGCCTGTCCGGGATGTCGGGGATAACCTCCGGCGCGGCCTCGCTGATTGCCGCCAGTGCGCATCCCGACCTGGCGCGGCGGCTGGTTGCGCCGCTCTCTCACGCCGATCTGATCGGATGTATCGCGACCACTGAGCCCGAGGCGGGTTCCGATCCGTCGGGGATCCGAAGCCGAGCCGAGCGCAAGGGCGACCATTGGGTAATCAACGGCGCGAAGACCTGGATCAGCAACGGGAGCGTCGCCGACATCGCGGTGGTGCTGGCGCAGACCGATCCCGCCAAAGGGCCCTTGGGATTCCGCCATTTCGTAATTGACCGGCGGGAGTCTCCGTTCGACAGCCGCGAGATCCAGACGATCGGGCTGCGCTCCTTTCCCACCTCGGAAATGTTCTTCAACGATGTGGAAGTGCCGGAAACCAATGTGCTCGGCGGATGGAGCAGCGAAAACGTGTCGCCGGAACGCGCTTTCCAGCGTACGCTTGCGTTGTTTTCGCATGCGCGCGCGGGCACCGGGATGATGGCGGTCGGGATCGCGCGCCGCGCCTACGAAATCGCGCTTAAATACGTGCAGATACGAAAACAGTTCGGCAAGGAAATCATCCGCCATCAGCTGGTCGCCGCGATGGTTGCCGAGATGGCCACCGAGATCGACGCGGCGCGCCTGCTATGCAATCGCGCCTATCTTGCGCTGCGGCGCGGACGCGCGGACGTGGAAGCCTCGATGGCGAAATGGTATGCGACGGAAGCCGCGGTCAAAGTCGCGTCGACCGCGATCCAGTGCATGGGGGCGAATGGACTCGCCACCGAAAACCGGGTCGAGCGATGCCTGCGTGACGCACGGATGCTGACCATGCCGGACGGAACAACCCAGATTCAAAAGCTGATCATCGGCCGCGCGTTGACCGGGAAATCGGCGATTCGATGAAGGAGCAGACCATGGCGGGCGGAATACTCGATCTGAAGGGCCGCATCGGTCTGGTGACCGGCGCGGGACAGGGCGTCGGAAGGCAAATCGCGCTGCATCTGGCCGCCAACGGCGCGGGCGGCGTGGTGGTGAATGACTATTACGAGGAACGCGCGAAGGCGGTCGCCACGGAAGTGGAAAAGCTCGGATGCAAGGCGCTCGCCTCCCGTTGCGACGTGACCGATTTCGCTGGCGTGATGGGCGCGTTCGAGCAGGCCGTGCGCGCGTTGGGCCGGGTCGACATCCTGGTCAACAACGCCGGCAATTACGGACCCGATCCGCGCAACATTTCTCGCAAGCCGTTCTGGGAGCAGTCGCCAAACGAATGGCAGGCTGCCCTGCAGACCAATTTCTTCGGCGTGCTGAACTGCACCCGCGCGGCGCTGCCCGGCATGATCGAGCGCGGTTACGGACGGATCGTCACGGTGATTTCCGACGCGGGCCGGGTCGGCGAGCCCAACCTGGAAATATATTCCGGCGCCAAGGCAGGGGCGGCAGGATTCATCCGCGCGATCGCCAAGGATGTGGGCCGCTATTCAATCACCGCGAACTGCGTGGCGCTCGGCACCACGCGCACGCCGACGACCGCGCGCATGCTCGAGGTGGAAGAGTACACGAAAAAAGTGCTGCGCCATTACCCGATTCGGCGCTTGGGCGAGCCGGAAGACGCGGCCAACATGGTCCTGTTCCTCGCCTCCGATGCGTCGAGCTGGATGACGGGGCAGACGATTCCCGTAAATGGCGGCTACTCATTCGCGGTTTAGGCTCCAACAGGGTGTTGAAAAATTGGGGTCAATCGTAGTTTTCGATTTCAAGCACTTCAACACCCTGCGTGAAAACTGTCTTCTTACCTACAACATCTCCCCCTTTGGGGGAGACAAGAGAGAGGGAGCAGGCGTTGAAAATTACTTTTTCAACAGCCTGCTAAGCGTACGCAAAACCAGTTCCATTTCCAGCGCACTGTAGCCGCCGCGCGCAGCTTTCAGGTTAGCCCGGTTTGCCGGAAGCGTGAAACAAACTTATCCTCTACTCCGTGGATTTCAGGCGCCGAGATTCTGAAGTCTATTCACAGAGGGGGGACCATGTTTGGGATAAGCCCTAATATGCATCGAGTTCTGGCTGTGGTGGCGACGGCGACCGCAGTGGCCGGCTTCGGGTGCCAAACCGGCAGCAGTCCTGTCACATCCGGACCAGGAGGCCGCCAAGAGCCTGCCGCGGTGGTCGTCATCAGCGACGCACCGGCCGAGTTCATGCCGAGCGCGCTGACGATACGGGCGGGAGACACCGTGGAATGGAGAAACACCGGCGGCATCGCCCACAGCGTCGAGTTCGTTGGCGAGGCTGCTCCCGAGGGCGCGGCATCATCGCAGTCGGGAATCATCGCGCCTAATGAAATCTACACTTACACCTTCAAGGCGCCCGGCACTTACACATACGTCTGCCAGTTCCATGTGATCAACGGAATGATCGGCAAGGTCGTCGTGCTTGCCGACGAACCGGCCTCTGCAACCACCGCCGACACTCGCTAGACGGCGCTCACGTGCCCGCGATCACTCCGGCAGATTCAACTGCTTTGCGAGGCGACGGAGTTCCTCCTTGCGGCCCGGAAGCGGCGCCGGCGCTTGCAGCACCTTGGATTTCTTCAGTTCCTCGACGACTTTAGGATCGCGCGGGAACGGATTTCCGTACTTGCCGAGGAAGTACTGCTCCTCGAACGGAGGCCGCGGCCGCTGCCCGCCCGCTTCGCGAGACTCGAGCGAGTAACCGATGTTGAGCTGGTAGAGCGGGAACCAATCCGCCGGCGGCTTGGTGATCGCGCCGATGATAGGTGCGGCGAACGCGGTAAGGCACGCACCGAGCCCTTGTTCGTACGCCATCAGCAGGCCCTGGCACGCCGCGATGCCGCAATCGAAAGCGGCCATGGTCGGATAGTGCGGCGATTCGGTCATCGGCTTGAGGATATACGGATACACGACCTCATCGACGAACTTGACGCTCCAGCCGTGGGTCGAAGCGATGACATTTGCATTGACTAACTCTTTGAGACGGGCGCCCTTGACCCGATTCACGACGCCGAGGTCGGCATAGAAGTAGATATGCACCGGGGCGAGTTCGATAACGATGGCCTGCACGGGGTTCTTCAGCTTCTCGAGTTCGGCCTTCGGTATGTCGTCGCGTTTGACGACGATTGCGCGAAGCCAGTGCGCGTTGACGGCGCATGAAGCGACCAGGCAGGCCTCCAGAATTTTCTGAATCTTTTCCTGTTCGACGGGTCGCTTGGGATCGAAAAAGCGAATCGAACGTCGCGTGCCGATTAATTCCTGAAATTCCATTGTCCCTCCTCGGGTCGCGGAAGTTGTACCGCCATTGCGCCGCCTCGATGGCGGCTGGTTCATGCCGGCGTGCGTGTTCGTTCGACCTTGATGCCTGCCTGCTCGCGATCCCACGCGCCTGCGACGCCCCGCGCCTTCAGGGCCGCATATTGGATTCGCTGAGTGCCGGTCTTGGGAAGCTCGTCGATAAATTCGATGAATCGAGGCACCGCATAGTAGGCCATCCGGTCGCGGCAAAACTCGATGAGATCTTCGGGGCGAAGTTTCGCGTCGGGCGCCAGCACGACCGCGATCTTGACTTCATCCTCACCGAGTTCTGACGGCACCGCATAGGCCGCCGACTCCAGCACTGCGGGATGCTGATTAACGACGGTCTCGATCTCCCAGGCGGAAATGTTCTCGCCGCGGCGCCGGATCGACGCCTTCTTGCGTCCGCAGAAATAATAGAAACCGTCCTCGTCGGTCCTGGCGAGATCGCCCGAATGAAACCATCCGTTGCGGTATGCGTCCGCGGTCGCATCGGGAAGCTTGTGATAATGACTTAGCTGCCCCTTGGGATGACGGAAAACGAGCTCGCCAATCTTGCCCGCCGGGAGCGGATTGTCGTTGTCGTCAACCACGCGAAACTCTACCTCGCCGACCGGCTTGCCCATCGACCCGACCCGGTCAACGTCGTTCATAAGGAAACCCGGCGAATCGACCATTCCATAAACTTCGATGATTTTGACGCCGAAACGATCCTCGAATTCCTTCCACACCGATGGCGGACATGCTGCCGAGAGCACCACCCGCACTTCGTGCTTGCGATCGTCGGGTCGCGGCGGCTGCTTGAGCAGAATAGGAATCATGCCGCCCAGGGTGTTGAACTCGACCGCGTGGTACTTGCGGCATTCGTCCCAGAATCGCGACGCGCTGAAGCGCTCGGCGATCGCGAATTTGGCATCGAGCAGCATCGAGCCGAATCCCGAGATCATCAGCGCGTTGCCGTGAAACAGCGGCAGCGCCGTGTAGATGGTCTCGCCGGGACGCAGCTTGATGGCGCCCAGCACCGCCGCGAGCGCGGTAGTATCTCCGCCGCTGGCGATGACTCCCTTCGGGGGCCCGGTGGTGCCCGAGGTGTACATCATGTTGGCGCCACCGGCGCCTGAGCCGACATCGACGTCGGGCTCCCGATCGGGATGCGCCATCAGGGCATCCAGCGTCGTATCTACTCCCTTGCCGGTCTTGCCGTCGGCTACCACGGTAGCTTTCAGGCTCGGGAGCGAGTCCTTTACCGCCATCACCGAATCGCGCAGCAGCTCTTCGAAGATCACCGCCGCGGAGTCGGAGTCTGCGAGCACGTGATGCAATGTCACGCCGCGCTGCGAGGTGTTGACGGGAACGCTCACCGCGCCGATGAAACCGATCGCGAAGTGTATCCACAAAAATTCGGGGCGATTGCCCATCATGATCGCCACGCGGTCGCCGGGCGCGATGCCCAGAGCAAGCAAGCCGTTGGCGGCGCGATGAATATTATTCAACACCTGCTCCCACGAAAATTCCTGGTCTTTGAACTTGAGCCAGGTTTCGTGCGGATGCTGCTTCACGCGCAGCCTGATCAGCTGCTCAATCGCTCCCTGTGCACGCGCCATCTGCTACCTCCATCGCGACCGGCTAAATGCGACCGTAGCTGCTATGCGTGCCCGTGGCCATCGCTCTCGGCCAGGATGTGTCGCGCGCCAGCCAGGCTCAGGACCTCGTTGGTGCCGTCCTCGATTAGCGAGGCGCGCGCATCGCGGAACAACTTCTCGATCGGATATTCCTTGCTCAGTCCGTTGCCGCCGAAAATCTGCAAGGCGTCGTTGGCCACCTCGAACGAGGCCTGCGTGCAGAAGGTCTTCGCGGCGATCGCATGTTGCAGCGAAGGCGCCCCCGACGAGCTGTTGTAAACGGTGACCGCTCGCGACAACGCGCGGCATGCCTCGACCTTGGTGAACATTTCGAACAGGCGCTTCTGTACCAGCTGATGCTCACAGATGGGACGCCCGCCCTGGATGCGTTCCTTCGAGTAGTCCAGCGCAACCTCATATGCGGCGCGAGCAAGCCCGGTAAATGCGGTGGACATGCCGCCGTTGGCCATGGTCAGGGTCGCCATCGTCTGTTGCTCATAGGTATCGGAGTTCACGACCATGTAATGGCGCGGGATGCGCACGTTCTCGAAAAAGATCTCGCCCTGGTTGAGCGCGCGCTGCCCCATTTGGTTGAGCGGCTTGCCCTTCGACACTCCCGGCAGGTTCAGTGGAACCACTGCGACGCCGCCGCCGGACATTCCCGTCGCTGCACCAGGCGATCCGGGTTCGATCCTCAGATAGAGCGCCGCGTGAGTCGCGATGGTGCCGTTGGAAACCCACGCCGCCTTCTGGCCGCTGATGACGTAGGAGTCGCCTTCGGTACGCGCGACGACTTCGCCCTTCACCTTCGGATCGTGAAACTCGGGCGTGCCTACCATCAACTGATCGGATCCATGGTTGGGCTCGGTGATCGCCCAGCATCCTATGAACGCGGCTTCGCGGTCCTCGATGAACGGCTTCATGATGGTTTCGTACAGATCGGAATTGCCGCTGAGGCCGGCGATCATGGCCGGAAAACCCGCGACCCCGATTGCTATCGACAAATCAACCGATCCCCACGCCAGTTCCTCATGCAAGATGTGACTGCCGAGCGGATCGAGTCCCAGCCCGCCCAGCGCCACCGGGATTCCCGCCACATGATAGCCAAGGCCGTACGCCTTCTTCATAACCTGTCTCAGCGGGGAATTCGGCGCGATGACATCCTGGGGATCGGCCATCCGGTCGAGTTCGATCGCCGCCGGACGCATCACTTCTTTCGCGAAGCGATGAGCGGTCGTGCGAATCGACTCGTACTCTTTCGGGATCCCGATAGAGAGTTCACGGTAAGTATCCATCGGCCTGTCTTCTCCTCGCTATGCGGCTCGAGAGAGTCGCTGGTGCATAATTGATCGGTTTTGACTTTCGATAGGTGAGCATCGAACGTGCCATGCGTGCCCGCACCAGACTTCGCGCAAACGCGTTAGATGCTTTATCCGGCAATACAATCGGCGAGTCCAGATCGGATGGAGCGAAAAGGCTCACGTGGGTGCTTTCGATACAAATTGCCGAGCACGGTGGTGGATTTCTCGCCTGGAGGAGTACACAGAGAGAGTGTATCGAACTGATACAATGGCCGATGTAATATAAGGTTGGCTTCTGTTCTCCCGAAAGAGTATAGGAAGACACATAGGCGGTGACATCATGCGTACTCCCCTCGCCGATTCCTCAAGAGTTCTCGAAACCATCGATGAGCGCCTGAAGCGGAGTGGCATCAGCCGCCGCGCCTTCCTGAGGTTCTGCTCCTCCCTGATGATCGCCGCACCATTCGGCCTGGCGATCACCGATTTGAAAACGCCCGAGGCCGTCGCCCAGGTACTCGGCAAAGTTATTCGCCCGCCCGTGATCTGGCTTGAGTTTCAGGACTGCACCGGCTGCACCGAGACGCTGCTGCGGACTTCCCACCCGGGCGTGGACGATTTGATTCTGAACATCATCTCGCTCGAATACCACGAGACGTTAATGGCGGGTGCGGGCACGCAGGCCGAAGCAGCGCTCGCGCAGGCCATGCACGATTACGCCGGCAAGTACGTCTGCGTGGTCGAGGGCTCAATCCCCACTCGGGACAAGGGCGTCTATATGAAGGTGGCCGGGCGGCCAGCCACGGAAGTCCTCGCCGACGTGGCGGGAAAGGCTGCGGCCGTAATCGCCATCGGCTCCTGCGCTTCCTGGGGAGGGATTCCCTCGGCCGATCCGAATCCAACCGGTGCGGTCGGCGTCGCCGATCTCCTGCCACAAAAAACGATCGTAAACATCCCGGGATGTCCACCCAATCCCTACACGCTGCTCGGGGTAGTCCTGCAATTTGCCGAATCCGGCACGCTGCCTGAACTCGATGCGCAACGGCGTCCGAAGTTCGCGTTTGATCGCAACATTCATGACCAATGCCCGCGACGAGCGCACTTTGATGCCGGCCGCTTCGTAAAACAATACGGCGACCATGGCCACCGCGAAGGCTGGTGTCTGTATAAGATGGGCTGCAAGGGTCCTGACACACACGCAGGATGCTCGACGCGGCATTTCAACGAGATTCCCGACGTGTGGCCAATCGGTATCGGCGCGCCCTGCGTTGGATGTACCGAGAAAAGCATCGCGTTCCGCGTCCCGATGTTCCAGACCGTGAAGATCCACGAGGTGACACCGCCCGACACCTACGCACCGATCTACACGCCGCAGGGCAACATCAGTCCGGTGGCCACCGGTGTGGCCGGCCTCATCGGCGGCGCTCTGGTCGGTGCAGGTTTCATGGCGTCGAGAAAACTGGGCTCGGCCGGCGATTCCGAGTCGGAATCGAAACCTAAGAAGGAGTAGTCCCGTGGGCATATCCAGACGCTCCGCCCTCAAGGTTATGGCCGCCGCCACCGCGACCATGGTGGGCACTACACTCGGCGTGCATCAGACGCAGGCCGCAGCGGTCGTGCCCCGACCCGACGCGGTGGGGATGTTGTACGACGCCACGCGCTGCATCGGCTGCAAGGCATGCATGGTGGCGTGCAACGAAGCCAACGACGTGACGCCGGACACCAGTGCGTCCGGCGGTCTGTGGGACATGCCGCTCGACCTTAACGAGCACGCCAAGAACATCATCAAGCTCTACCGGGATCCGGCCACCGGCGCACAGTCATTCGTCAAACGGCAGTGCATGCATTGCCTCGATCCGGCGTGCGTCGGCGCCTGCATGCTGGGCGCGATGAAGAAAGGCGACAAGGGCATCGTGTCCTACGATCCGGATCTCTGCATCGGCTGCCGGTACTGCGAGATGGGCTGCCCGTTCAACGTCCCCAAGTTCGAATGGTCCAAGGCCATCCCGAAACTGGTCAAGTGCGAGCTGTGCCGACACCGCAGCCAGGGTCCGGCGTGCTGCGAGGTGTGCCCGGTGGGCGCAGTCATCTACGGGAAGCGCACCGATCTCCTTGCTGATGCACATCAACGGCTCGCACAGAATCCCGGCCGCTATGTGCCGAAGGTGTACGGCGAGCACGAAGCGGGCGGCACGCAAGTGCTGTATCTGGCGCACGTCGACTTCGAGAAGCTCGGCCTGCCGGCGTACAGCGACGAGCCGGTGCCGAGGCGCGTGCGGACGATTCAGGACACCATTTACAAAGGCTTCGTAGCCCCGGTGGCATTGTACGGCTTGCTCGCGGCGGTGATGCTGCGCAACCGCGAGAAGCCCGACAGCACGAAGCGCGAGGATGGCCAACCATGAACGCCCACGATCGTCCGCAACCGCTCGGCGGAACCATCTTCACTCGACCGGTGCTGGCGCTCGCGGTCTTCGCGGGGATGGCCGGCCTGCTCATCGTCTGGCGGTTCATTGTTGGCCTGGGTGCGAGCACCGCGCTCAACGACGGCTACCCATGGGGTCTGTGGATCGCGTTCGACGTAGTCACCGGCACCGCGTTGAGCTGTGGCGGCTACGCGGTGGCGTTGCTCGTGTACATCCTCAACCGCGGAAAGTATCACCCGCTCATGCGGCCCGCATTGGTCACCAGCGCCTTCGGCTATACCATCGCCGGCCTCTCGGTGGTGATCGATGTGGGCAGGCCGTGGATCGCCTACAAGCTGCCGTTCTTCTGGCATTGGAACTTGAACTCGGTGCTGCTCGAAGTGGCCTTGTGCATCATGACCTACACGGTCGTGCTGTGGCTCGAGCTGTCGCCGGCGTTCCTCGAGTGGGCGCGCACCAGCACCTGGTCCGCGTTCCGCCGGATCGGCAATTTCGGGCTCCCGGTGGCGGAAAAGAGCCTGCTGTGGCTTGCCGCGCTCGGCATGCTGCTGCCCACGATGCACCAGTCGTCGCTCGGGTCGCTGATGCTGCTGAGCGGGCCGCGGCTGCATCCACTGTGGAACACGTCGCTGCTCCCGCTGCTCTTCCTCCTTTCGTGTATTGCGATGGGGTTCGGGGCAGTCGTGATGGAGAGCGCGCTGTCCGCGAAATTTCTCGGCCGCAAATCCGAAACTGACATGCTCGCCGGACTCGGCTACGCGATGCTGCCGCTGCTTGGGCTGTACCTCGGCATTCGGCTGATTGATCTTGGCGTCCGCGGACAGTTCGGGCCGCTGTTTGCATTCGACATGTACAGCGTGATGTCGCTCATCGAGTTGGCGCTGTTCGCTGCGGCCGGGGTGATGCTGTTGACGGACCGCCAACGGCGCGACGCGGGCAACCTGTTCCGCGCCGCGATGTTGCTGGTGCTGGCCGGCGCGCTCTATCGCTTCGACGTCTTCCTCGTAGCCTTCCAGCCGGGCCCGAACTGGTCGTACTTTCCGAGCGTCACCGAGATCCTTGTGACCAGCGGGCTCGTGGCCGGCGAGATCGCCGGTTTCATCGTGCTCATTAAACTCTTCCCGATCATGGCCGGTGAGCCGCGAACCGCGGCGGCTTGACCAGAAGGAAAAACATTATGGCTCGCATCTCGATAGACCCGATAACTCGCATCGAAGGGCATCTGCGCATCGATGTCGAGGTCGATGGGGGCGCCGTGCAGAAAGCATGGGCGAGCTGCACCATGTGGCGCGGAATCGAGACGATTCTGCTCGGGCGCGATCCCCGCGAAGGCTGGGTTTTCACCCAGCGCTTCTGCGGAGTTTGCACCACGGTCCACGCCGTCGCCTCGGTGCGCGCCGTAGAGGATGCGCTCCAGCTCGAGATTCCGCCCAACGCGCAGTTCATTCGCAACCTGATTCTCATCGCGCACGCCCTGCACGATCACATCGTTCATTTCTATCAATTGTCCGCACTCGACTGGGTGGACGTCACGACCATCCCCAAGGCGAGTCCCACCCGCGCAGCCGTTATCGCAGACGGCGTCGGCGCCTGGGAGGGAAACTCCCGTCGCAGGCTCGAGGATGTTCAGAACAAGGTCAATGGCTTGATTGGGAGCGGCCAGCTCGGGATTTTCTCTCACGGCTACTGGGGCCATCCGGCGATGCACTTGAGCCCGGAACTGAACTTGATTCTGTTTGCTCACTATTTGCAGGCGCTGGAATTTCAGCGCAAAGCCTTGCAGGTGGTCGGAATTCTCGGCGGGAAAACTCCGCACATTCAGAATCTGGCTGTTGGCGGCGTGATGAACGCGATTAACTTGAACAGCCTCGCGACGATGAACATGGACCGGCTCGGGATGATCCAATCTCTGCTCCAGGATTTGATTCCGTTCGTGCAACAGGCCTATTTCGTCGATGCCTGCCTGCTCGCCGCCTCCTACCCCGAGTGGTTCCGCTATGGACGCGGCGCGGCGAATTATCTTGCCGTCCCTGACCTGCCGCTGGATGCAAAGGCCACGCAATTCGATCTTCCCGGCGGCGTTATCCTCAACGGGAATCTCGGTTCCGTGCGGACAATTCAAAATTGGAATGACCAGGCCCTCCGCTCTGCCGTTGCCGAGGATGTCACGCACGCGTGGTACCAGGGAGAAGGCCCGCAGCCTCCCTTTCAGGGCAAGACCGATCCCGACTACACCGACTTCCATGAGGACGGCAAGTACTCGTGGGTAAAAGCGCCGCGCTACGACGGTCACCCGATGGAGGTCGGTCCGCTTGCGAATGTTCTCGTAGGCTACGCCGCAGGCCATCCGCTCACGCGCAAATGGACCGACAACGCTTTCAAGAAAATTTCGTCGCTCCGTGGTCCGAATCTGACGCCGGATAATTTGCAATCGACAATGGGGCGGTACCTTGCCCGCGCGATCCGCTCGGCGATGCTCTCCGACCTGGCGCTCCAGCACTGCCGGTTGCTCACCGCCAACATTCTTAAAGGCGACGACACCACCTACAATCCTCCCGTATTCCCGCAATCCCAGATTACGGGCGTGGGCCTGCATGAAGCACCCCGTGGCACGCTTTCGCACTGGGTTGTCATCGACAAGGGGACCTTCTCCAACTATCAGGCGGTTGTGCCCAGCACCTGGAACGCCAGCCCCCGCGACCAGCAGGGCGTTCCCGGGCCGTACGAAAGTTCGCTCCTTGCAAACCCGGTGGCCGATCCGTCCAGGCCGCTGGAAGTACTCCGCACCGTCCACTCCTTCGATCCATGCATGGCGTGCGCGTGTCACACGTTCGATGCAAGCGGCCGCGAAATCGCTCAAGTGAAGGTGCTATGAGCACTCGTGCCGGCGGGATACCCGCGCGAACCCGCGTCGTCGGCATAGGTAACGTTCTTCTTGGCGATGACGGCTTTGGCCCATTGGCCGTGGAAATGTTCCGTAGCAGGTACGAATGCGGCTCGAACGTTGAAATTCTCGACCTCGGCACGCCTGGGTTCGATCTCGCGCCGTATTTGTACGCCGCGGACCTGGTCGTAATCGCAGATGCTGTTCATGCCCAGGAGAAGCCCGGCACGTTGTGCATCTACTGCGAAGACGATCTTCTGGCTCGCCGGGCCCAGCTTCGCCTGACGGCGCACGATCCGGGAGTTCGGGAATCTCTCGCGCGATTGAGGCTGACCGGTCACGCCCCGTCCGAACTCATCATCATAGGTGTCGTTCCCGAGTCGTGCGACCTGGGCAAGGGTTTTAGCCCCTCAGTGCTGAGCACCTCCTCGGTTGCTGTCGATAACATCGCTCGCTTGCTGGTGGAGCGCGGCGTCGATTGCCGGCGCCGGCATGCTCCGGTCCCGCCGAATTTCTGGTGGCTGTCTGGTGATGAGCAGTCTAAGTTTGTCGCATCACATTGAGCGATGAAGAAACCTGGGAACTGGTCGCCTATATGCTCTCGGTCGACGGGCCCGGGTTGAAGTGATGGACGCACCGCACCCAAGCTGTAATCTTGCGCCGCCCGGGGATCGCACCGAAGGCCGGCGGATTAGAATCGGGGGCACGGTTCAGGGGGTCGGATTTCGTCCTTGGGTGCATCGGCTCGCCGGCCGCGAACGCGTTCGCGGGCGGGTGTGGAACAGCTCGACGGGCGCCACGATCGAGGCGTTCGGCACAGCGCAGATGCTCGATAGATTCGTCCGCCTGCTTTCTGCCTCAGCACCACCAGCCGCGCGAATCGAGGGCATCGTTTGCGAAACGATTCCGCCCGAGCATCTCGAACGTTTCGAAATAGTCCAGAGCCGCCGCGGTGCCGAGCGTCGGCTTGCGATTCCGCCCGATATTGCGATTTGCGCCGATTGCTTGTCCGAAATTTTCGATCCAGCCGACCGCCGCTATCGCTACCCGTTCACCAACTGCACCAATTGCGGGCCGCGCTTCACCATCACGCGCGACATTCCCTACGATCGGCCGGCTACCACGATGGCGCGTTTTGCGATGTGCCCCGAGTGCCGTTGCGAGTACCAAGCCGTCGCCGATCGCCGCTTCCATGCCGAGCCGAACGCGTGTCCCCGGTGCGGCCCTGCTCTTAGCATCTTCGATCCGAGCGCTGATCAAACCGCGGCCGAGCCCGACGCGATTCGCGCCGCCGCTCGCGCGATCGCGGCGGGCCGGATTGTCGCAATCAAGGGAATTGGCGGGTTTCACCTCGCCTGCGATGCGACCAGTTCCGCCGCGGTGCGGCGCCTTCGCAGCCGCAAACGCCGCGAGCAAAAGCCGCTCGCCGTGATGGTGCGCGATCTCGCTGAGGCCCAACGCCTGGCGGATCTTACCCAAGCCGAAACTGCCGTCCTGGTCTCCAGCGAGCGGCCGATTGTTCTTGTCCGACGGCGCGACGACGCCGAACTCGCCGGCGAAATTGCGCCCGATAATCCGATGCTCGGGCTGATGCTTCCATACTCGCCGCTGCATCACTTGATCGTGGCTGAAGCCGGCCGCCCGCTCGTGATGACCTCGGGCAATCTGTCCGAGGAACCCATTGCCTATCGCAACGACGAGGCTATCGCGCGGCTCGGCGCGGTCGCCGACCTGTTCGTTTTGCACGACCGCGAGATCGTGACCCGATGCGACGACTCGGTCGTGCGAGTGCTTGCCGGGGCCCCCACCGTGATCCGCCGCTCGCGCGGTTATGTGCCGCGCGCGATCGCGCTCCCGCGAGCGTTCAGCCGTCCCGTGCTGGCGTGCGGAGCGCAGCTCAAGAATACGTTCTGCATCGGCGTCGGCGCCCGGGCGTATCTCGGGCCGCATATCGGCGACCTTGAAAATCTCGACACCTTCCAGTCGTTCGAGGAATCGATCGCGCGGATGGAGCGCTTTCTCGAGGTGAATCCCGAGGTCATCGCCCATGACCTGCATCCCGACTACCTTTCGACCTTGTATGCGCGCTCGCGCAGCGGCTTGGTCGCGGTGCAGGTTCAGCATCATCATGCGCACGTTGCCAGCGCGATGGCGGAGCACGGACTTACCGGCCCGGTGCTCGGCCTCGCGTTTGACGGAACCGGCTATGGAAGCGACGGCCACGCGTGGGGCGGTGAATTTCTGCTCGCGGATTTCGCCGGCTTCACGCGGCTTGCGACCTTTCGTCCGCTCGCGCTTGCCGGTGGCGATACTGCCATTCGAAAGGTGTGGCGGATCGCGCTTGCGATGCTCGATGACGCTTTCGCCGCGGCGGCGCCGCTCGATGACTTGGCGCTTTTCGCGGAGATCGCGCCGCGCGACTTGACCGTCGTGCGCCGGATGATCGCGACCCGATTCAATGCGCCGCTGGCGCACGGCCTCGGCCGCTACTTCGACGCCTTCGGCGCGCTGGTGCTGGGACTTACGCAGGCGAACTACGAGGGCCAGGTCGCGATGCGCCTGGAATGGGCAGCCGATTCGGCCGAACGCGCGCACTACCGCTTCGACGTCGATCGCAACTCGTCGCCATGGGAAATTGATCTGCGCCAGGCGGTGCGCGACGCGGTGCGCGATCTGCTGCGCGGTGTCGGCGCGGGCGTGATCGCGGCTCGCTTTCACAATACTCTTGTGTGCGCGGCCGCCGAGGTCGTGCGCGCGGCGTCGGCGAGCGTCGGGCGGGTGCCGATCGTGCTGACCGGCGGATGCTTCCAGAATGCGCGCCTTGCGGAAGGAATCGCCTCCGCGCTCGCGCGGAATTTCGACGTTTACACGCATCGTTCGGTTCCGCCCGGCGACGGCGGTATCGCACTGGGACAGGCGATGGTCGCCGACGCGCGCACGCGCGCAGGGGGTTCGATATGTGCCTAGGCGTTCCCGGCAAGGTGGTGTCGATCGATGGATTGCTGGCCACCGTCGATTTCTTCGGCATCCGCCGCAACGTGCGGCTCGATATCGTCGATGAGCCTGTCGAACCGGGCGATTACGTGATGAATCACGTCGGCTTTGCCATTTGCCGCATCCCGCCCGCTGAAGTAGACGAAACATTGGCGCTGTACGAGCACCTGCTGGCAGCAATCTCGAAAGAAGATCTGCTGGCCGCCGACATCCGGGCCGAGATCGGCCCGGCCGGCGAAAAGAAAAATGAGTGACATCGGCGGCAACCGGCTCCAGTTCCGCGATCCCGCGCGGGCGGCCGCGATGGCGGAAATGCTCGAGCGCCTGGTGCGGGAAATCGGCCGCGATCCCGTGTCCGTGATGCATGTGTGTGGCAGCCACGAGCAGGCGATCGCGCGCTTCGGATTGCGCGCGATCTTCCCGCGCCAGCTTGAAGTCATCATGGGCCCGGGATGCCCGGTCTGCGTGACCGACATGCCTGAAGTGGACGAGGCGGTCGCGCTGGCGGAAGATGGCGTGCGAATCGCCACGTACGGCGACATGCTCCGTGTGCCCGGGACTGCGCGATCGCTTGCCGACGCACAGGCCGCGGGCGCGAAGATCGATGTGGTGTACAGCGTGGCGCAGGCGGCGCAGCTCGCGGCGAAGCTCGACGAGGAGCTGGTCTTTTTCGCCAGCGGCTTCGAGACCACCGCCGTCGCGACAGCCGCGTTGATCCTGAGCGGACCGCCGGCAAACTTTTCGATACTCTCCGCACACAAGTACATCCCGCCGGTGATGGAAATCGTCGCCGAGATGCCGCAAACGCGCGTCGAGGGTTTCCTCGCTGCGGGGCACGCGGCGACGATCACCGGCTGCGCCATTTTCGAACGCTTCGTCGAGCGCCATGGGATTCCGGTGGTCGTGGCCGGCTTCGAACCGCTCGATATCCTGGCCGGGCTCGGCAAGCTGCTCGAACTAATCCGCGACCGCCGGGCCGAAGTTGCAAACATGTATCCGCGATGCGTCAGGCGCGAAGGCAACCTCCGCGCGCAGGAAGTGCTGTGGAAGGTGTTTCGGACTGTGGGCGGGCGATGGCGCGGAATCGCGCACGTTCCCAACGGCAACCTGCGCCTGCGCGATGAATGGTCGCACTTCGACGCGCGCCGGCGGTTCAAAATCGACGTGAGCAGGCTCTGGGAGTTTGCGCCGCCGAGCCTCGCGCAAAGCTGCATCTGCGGCGACATCATGGCGGGCATCGCGTCGCCGTCGGCCTGTACGCTGTTCAGCAAGGAATGCGTGCCCGACAATCCAGTTGGCGCGTGCATGGTCAGCAGCGAAGGCACCTGCCGGATCTGGCATCAGTACGGCGGGCAACTCGACCTGAGGGATTCATGAACGCGTCCGGAATTGCGCCTGACGCAAAGGTGATGCTCAAGCATGGCGCCGGCGGGCGCGCGATGCGCGAGCTGATCCAGCAGGTGTTCGTCGGCGATGCGAAAGCGCCGGCCGACGGCGGCATCGGACTTGCCGCCATGGACGACGGCGCGGCATTGCGCGTGGGCGATCAGTGGCTGGTGATGACGACTGATTCATATGTGGTCAAGCCACCGTTTTTCCCCGGCGGCGACATCGGCCGCCTCGCGGTGTCGGGCACGGTGAACGATCTGTCGATGATGGGCGCGACCGAGATCGCCGCGCTGACCTGCGCCGTGATTATCGAGGAGGGCTTCCCCCGCGCCGACCTGGAACGAATCAAGGCGTCGATCAGCGCCGCCTGCGCGGAGGCCGGAACCGCGATCGTTACCGGCGACACCAAGGTGATGGGCCGCGGCGAGATCGACGGAATCGTGCTCAATACAGCCGGCGTGGCCTTCACGCGCCGCCTCGTGCCCGACTGCGGGCTTGCGCTCGGCGACCAGATTATCGTGACCGGCACGATCGGAGATCACGGGCTCGCCGTGATGGCGCTGCGGCATTCGCTGGAGCTCGAAGGCGAGCTGCGCTCCGACGTTGCCCCGCTCAACGGCTTGATCAGGCGCGCGCTCGAGGCCGGTGGCGAGGGCGTGGTCGCGATGAAGGATCCGACCCGCGGCGGACTCGCCAGCACGCTGCACGAGATGGCCGCGAAGAGCCGCGTCGGTATCATGCTCAAGGCGTCCCGGATTCCGTTCAACACCAGTGTTCAGGCCACCGGTGAGCTGCTGGGGATCGATCCCATGCACGCGGCGAACGAGGGCAAAGCGGTGCTCGGAGTGCGCCCCGACGCGGCTGCGAGCGTGCTTGCGGCGCTGCGATCGCATCCGCTCGGAATGCGCGCCGAGATCGTCGGGAGCTGCGTCGCACAACGCCCGGGCTTTGTTATCCTCGACACCGGGTTTGGGCTGCGCCTGCTTACCGAGCCGGAGGGAGAGCTTTTGCCACGAATCTGCTGAGCGAATCCGGTGATGCAGCGATGAAGCATATCAAAGTGGAGCGCGACGACGGGATTGGCATCATCACGATCGACCGCGTCGAGCGGTTCAACTCGCTCGATGTCGCAACGGCGCAGGACCTGCGCAAGGCGGGCCTTCAGCTCGCGCGCGACGACGGCGTGCGCGCCGTTGTAATTCGTGGCGCTGGCGGAATCTTCTGCAGCGGCGCCGATCTGAAGTATATCCGCGCCGGCGGGGACGCCGCCGACCTGAGTTATCTCGCACCCAAAGCAGGCGGCGGCGGTGATGATCGCTACGGTGAACTGTTCAAGCAAATCCTCGAGTACATCCACAGCACCATCTCCGAGATCAAACGCGCGCCGAAGCCGTTTGTCGCAGCGGTGGACGGCGTCGCCGCCGCCGGCGGCTTCGGAATCGCGATGGCGTGCGATCTCGTGCTGGCCTCCGACCGCGCGAGCTTCGAATGGGCCTACAGCAAGACCGGCCTCACCGGCGCCGAGAGCTCGACGTTCTTTCTGCCCAAGCTCATCGGGCTTCGCCGCGCGATGGAAATGGTGCTGATGAATCCGCGGATCGATCCTCAACGCGCGCTGAGGATCGGACTCATCAACGAGGTCTATCCCGCGGCCCTGTTCGAGGCCGAGACGATGGCGGTTATGCGCCGGCTTGCCGACGGACCGACCGCCGCATACGCGGTCGCCAAGCGTCTCATCAACGAGGCGGCGGGCGTCGACCGGCTCGACTACCATCTTGACCGCGAACTCGAGAGCCTTGCCCGAATCGCGGACACCGGCGATTTCGCCGCGGGAATCGACGCGTTCTTTTCCAAACAGCCCCCGCGCTTCAACGGCAGGTAGGCGGTCCGCCGCGATGCACGAATATTCGATAGTAAGTGCGCTGCTCGAACGCGTTAGCGCCGAGGCGCGGGCGCACAACGCAACCTCGGTATATCGCCTCACACTGCGGATCGGCGACGGCGCCGGCGTCGAGCCCGATCTGTTGTCGAAGGCTTACGAACATTTTCGCGCCGGCACGATCTGCGCCCGCGCCGAACTCTGCATCGAGCCCGTCGCGGAGCGATGGGTTTGTCCCGTGTGCGGCCGAACCCTCGCACGCGGTGCAGTCCTGAGCTGTGAAGGATGCGGAATGCCGGCGCGCCTGATGTCAGGTGACGAAATCATACTCGAACGAATCGAAATGGAGGTGCCGTGATGTGCCAGGACTGCGGATGCGGTGACCCGGAGATCGTGCCGGTTGTAGTTCACGAACGCCTCCTGTCCGGCAACGACCGGGTTGCGCGCCATAACCGCGAGCATTTCGCCGCGCACGACGTGCTGGCAATCAACCTGATGGGCTCGCCCGGTTCTGGTAAGACCGCGATTCTGGAGGCCACGGCGCGAGCGCTCGCCTCGCGCCACCGGTTGGGCGCCGTGAGCGGCGACCTCGCCACCGATCGCGACGCCCAGCGGTTGCGCGCCGCGGGAATCCCGGCGGCGACGATCACCACCGGCTCCGCGTGCCATCTCGACGCCGAGATGGTGCATCGTGCGCTGCACGACTTCGCCCTCGACAGCCTCGACATCTTCGTCATCGAGAACGTGGGTAATCTCGTCTGCCCGGCGATTTACGATCTCGGCCAGACGCTCAACGTCGTCGCACTCTCCGTCACCGAGGGCGAAGACAAGCCGCTCAAGTACCCCGTGATGTTCCGCAACGCGCAAGCAGTGCTGCTGACCAAGATCGACCTGCTGCCTCATCTCGGCGGTGTGAGTCTCCAGATGTTCAACGATGCGCTTGCGCGAGTGATGCCGGAGCCGCGGACCTTTCCGGTCTCGGCGCTCACCGGCGAGGGAATGGATCGATGGCTGGAGTGGCTCGAAGCGAGCCGCCCTCGCGTGTGAAAATTCAGAATGCTCCGAAGGGCGCCGCTCGAAGAACAGCTCCGCGTCCGGGCCACCGCATCAGCGCGAACCGTCTCTGCAGGCAGCCGCACCGTCCGCAATAGAACCAGGCGCCCTGTCCGGCCGCGAAGGCTGGGCGGGGCGCCAACTTTGCACGGCAACAGGAATCAGAGAGTCGAAACGGAAGTCCGGGTTACGCGGTCGTGAAACTATCGTCAGTCTTGAGTTCCAGATGCGACCAGATAGATCGAGCCATCGGGCAGGCGATACACGTGGGTGTAGGGAGGCCATCCTTCGATGCTTTTGATCAATTGGGGCTCTCCCTCGATCGCCTCCAGGACTTCCTCCCAGTCTTCGACTTCAGCCTCCCCAACTCTGTGGTAACTGAAATCTCGCTCATACACCATGACACATTGGATCATCGACGGGACCTCGCTTGATCATCGGCATGGCCGCAATCCGCCTGTCAACCGAGGCGCATATCATTTAAAACGCGTTCTTTTGGCGAAACGGCGGCGAATGGCTAATCGCGCACGAACACGTTTCTGTGCCGGTCGATCTGACAACCAGAAAGGCGGACCTCCAGTCGAAGCTGCGGGATGAAAACGAAATCGCTGATCGCCGTTTACAGTGCATTGACCGATCGAGTCACCTTGCAGCTGTTCGGCGGGCTTCACCATCGCTACGAACGCCTCGCCGCAGCCCCGAATCTCACACCAGATGGATTTTTGCGCGCGGGCGCGGCGGGAGGCGCGGTCTCGAATGCCTGAGCCAGATGAAGCTGGGTTCGAAGGTTGTTCGCCCACTTCAATTGGTAAGATCGAGGCTGCGCGTTTGCTTGGCCCGGCAACCCGCCTCGATCGCCGTCAACGCAGATACCAGGGCACTTTGACGATCACGATTCGGTGCGTCCCCTGCGTCAGCAGGCGAGCCGCGATCGTCTGGGCGCGCTGGTTGTGAAGAAAATATTGGTACCAATGCCGTTCGACCAGCTCCGGGAGCAGCACCGCGATGGTGCGATCCGGGTTTTGCCGCTCGATCTCCAGGACATGATCGATGATCGGCTGCACCACGAATCGAAACGGTGACTTGAGCACCGTCAGCCGCGGGACGGTCTGCTTCGCCGCACGCGCCGGCTCTTCCACGCGCGACGGCCACACCCGCTTGAGCGAGTTGCTACTGTCTTCGCTTTCGATATGCAGCACTTCGACCTCGCGCGACAGCGTCATCGCGAACCGCAAGGCGCTCTCGGCGATCGAACTCCACTCGATGATCGGCACTATCACTATGGGTTCTTGCAAATTATCGAGCTTCAGATTGCCGGGCGCCGCAGTTTCCCGGTCGATTTTTCGATAATGGCGGCCGACCGCGAGCATCACGACCACCAGCGACGGCACCAGGATCACCACCATCCAGGCGCCGGCCATGAACTTGACGGTAGCCACGACCACTACCGTCACGGCAGTGGCGGCTGCGCCCAGCCCGTTCACCGCCATGCTGGCGCGCGCGCCGCGCCCCGGCTTCTTCCACCAATGCGCGACCATCCCGCTCTGCGACAGGGTGAAGGCCAGAAAGGCTCCGACTGCGAACAGCGGAATCAGCCGGTCGGTGACGCCGTCAAACACCAACAGCAGGACTCCGGATAAAATCGCCAGCAGCCAGATGCCCTCCGAGTAGACCAGCCGCCGCCCCTGGTTGCCGAATGAGCGAGGCAGATAGCCGTCCTCAGCCACCGCGCGGCAAAGTCTCGGGAAGTCGGCGAACGAAGTATTCGCAGACAGGCACAGCACCAGCAGAATCGAAACGATGCTTACCCAGTAAAAGATTCCCCGGCCAGCGACCGCGCCGATCAATTGAGATAGAACGCTCTGGTACTGTGAGGTCCCCGGTTCGGTCGCGCCGATACGGTAGGCATGGGCGAGGTAGGCGATGCCGAGCAGCAGCACCATCAGGATAACAATGATGATCGTGAGAGTGCGGCGCGCGGCCGGCACTACCGGCTCGCGAAACGCCTGAACGCCGTTGCTGACCGCCTCGACGCCCGTCATTGCGGTGCAGCCGCTGGCGAACGCGCGTAACAGCACCCACGCGCCCGCGGCTTCGGTGGCCTTGGCGAGATGCGCCGGGGAAACCACGGGATGCGGATGCCCACCCGCGGAAATCGTCGCCAGCACGCCCCAGAATACAACGGCGCCGAGAGTCAGTATAAAGGCGCAGGTCGGCAGCATGAACAGCGTGCCCGCCTCGCCGACGCCGCGCATATTCACGAAGGTCAGCAGAGTCAGAACGACCAAGCATAGCATGAGCGTGTAAGGCTGCAGCGCCGGTATGGCCGAGATCAACGCGCCGATGCCGGCCGAGATTCCGACCGCGACATTCAGCACGTAGTCGGTCATCAGCGCGGCCGCGGCCAACAGACTCGCGTTCGTGCCGAGGTTTGCGCGCGCGACCGTATAGGAGCCGCCGCCGCTGGGATAGGCCGCGATGGTCTGCCGGTAACTGATGTAGATGATGCCGAGCAGAATGGCGATCGCCACGGTGATCGGAAGGATGAACGTCAGTCCCGCGGCACCGAGCGGCAGCAGTACGGTTAGCGCCGCCTCGGGACCATATGCGGCGGAACTGAGCGCATCGAGTCCGAAGATCGGCACGCCGGTAGCTGTGCCGATACGCTGGCCGCCCGCCTCGTCGGAGGCAAGCCGGCGGCCAAGAATCGCGTCGATCAGTGACATTGCCTGGGCCGTGAGTTAGCGCGGGAGGGCACCCGGTTATCTTATGAGATAGCCCGTCCCACGCGAAACTCTCGATAAGGGACTAGTGGGACGCTGCCCTCAACCTTACTCAACCGTCCAAGCCCGACCGTTCTCTTTTGAAGATGGATCAATCGCGAGTCGATCTCTTGTGCGTCAGGCGTGGATGAAACCGCCTCACTTGCCAACAGAGATTTTGGCCGCGTCGCGCGCGCAAACGGCCGGAGAGTGGTTTTCTCCAGTGCCGCGCAGCATGCGAATGAACCCGCAGGTGCACGCTATTTCGCTGCTTCGAGCAGAGAATCCGCAGACACGGGAACTCTTTGGCGGAGGGAAGTCTTGCGAAATGATCACTCAATCGCGATAGTTTGCGGTCTCGGGCTTGGGTATCTGCCATAACTGGATGCATGACAGCACCAGCGTCACCAATCGGGGGCTTCTATGAATGATGACTCGACTGAATCGCGCGAAGCGCACGCTCTCCAGCCGGCCACCGCGATCGCATCTCATCTGGTGCGCGCTGACAAGGCCGACGAATATTTCAAGGCGCAGACTGCTATTACTGAAGCGGCCCGGAAGTTCCCTGGATTCGTCGGCACGGAAGTACTTAGCCCGATTCCCGGTCTGCAGGCAGAGTGGGTGGCGATTTTCCGTCTCGAATCCAACCAAGCGATGAAGCGATGGCTCGACAGTCCGGAGCGCGCGCAACTTACGGCGCGAATCGAGGCCTGTCTCTCGGAGCCCTCGCACACGTTGCTGCTCGCGAGCGATGATGACGCTGAACCGCCGGTCGCGATGGTTTTTACGCATCGCGTCCCCAAGGACAACGTGGAGGACTACCTGGCGTGGCGGCGCAAGGCGATCGATGCGCAGGCGCATTTCCCCGGCTATCTCGCGACCGAGTTTTTCAAGCCGCACGGCACGTTTCAGAATGAGTGGGTGGACATCGTGCGTTACGATTCCGTTGACCATCTCACTCATTGGATGGAGTCGAAAGAGCGGCAAGCGCTGCTCAAGGAACTCGAGCCGATCGTCGAAAGCATGCATGCGCATCGGGTGACGGGCCTCGAAGGATGGTTTGCGCTCAATCGCGGGCGCGCCGCGACGGTCAGCGGACCGCCGTCATGGAAGCAGGCGCTGGCGGTATTGTTCGCGCTCTATCCCACGGTCATGGTGCTGAGCTTTCTTAATCCGCTGATGCACAATTTGTCGTTCGCGGTTCAGATGCTGATCGGCAATATTCTTTCCGTCGCATTGCTTACATGGCTGGTCATGCCGCGGGTGAGCCAATTTCTGAATTTCTGGCTGGCAGCGCGCGTTCGCGATTGGAAGAACGAGGCGCTCGGGCTATTTGCGGTCGCAGCCGGCCTCGTCTTGTTTGTCCTCATATTTCAGGCCGTGTGACCGATTGTTGAATTTTTTCGGTGCGTGACAGCTTTCATCCGGCGACTGGTTGAAGATTTGCCCGTTTCTAGGTATGGATGCTGATGCGCAAATCTAAATTTCGTCTTCCCGCAGCGTTCGCCGTAACACTGATTGTCAGCTTCGCAATCGGCTGCCGCGCCAACGCCCAAAGCGCGTCCGATCAAAGCTTGCCCGATTACATGAACGTGATCGTCGGCAACGGCGCGCCCGCGGCCAAACCCCAGGTCGCCGAACAGAATGTGCTCGCGCTCGACATTGCGATGTTTGGCCTGTACGACGACGCGCAGGCGAAGTTTCAGAAAAATTTTCTCGCACAGCATCCCGTGATCATGGCCCTGTTCAGCAATCAGGGTGGGAAGCTCACGCTCTACCGGCCCGGCAAGCCGCCGTTGGACGCTCCGCAGGTCCCGATTCGCTATCAGGTTTACAAATCTGTGGGGCATTCGGCCCTGGCGGTGTTCGAGCTTGCAGCTTCTCACCTCGGTACCGTTTCCGATCAATCGTGGATGGGGCAGATGCGCGCCTTCCGTGCTTCGAACCAGACCGCGCTCGACAGTCTTGACGCGATCGACTTAAGCGCCGACGCGCGCGAGAACCAGCGCAAAATCCTCGAGGGCAATCTCAAGTTCATGGACCTATGCCTTAGCAAAGGCAGCTACACTTTCGCCGACATCCAGCAATACGCCCAGGAAGTGAAGCCTTTCCTCGCCAAGGATGTTTGGCTGGGGGCGACGACGCAGGTTGAGCATTGGATGAAGGTGGTCAAGGACTGGAAAGAGATACTCGGCCCGGATTGGGATAAGACTTACGGGGTCAGCAATACACTCTATGTGGCGCGCCAGAACAACGTCCTATTCAGCGTGCTCGCCCAATTCTTCGGCAAGGACGCGATGAACACGCGCCTGTTTCTGTTCGAGACGTCGGCGTTCGTTACTACTCCCGAGCAAATGCTCGACGTGCTCATTCGGACCGTTGCCGATCGCTCGGTCGGCCAGGTGTTCTTCGGCAACTACTATCTCATGGACTACGAGCTGATGGGCGGCGATGGCCGTAAAGCGATACAAGCCGAGGATAAGAAGTACGGCGTTGCGGTGTTCCTGCCGCCAGCGGTGCCGTTCCATTCCACCGAATGGCCTTTCAGGATCGATCCGAGCCAGGGCGAAGGGCCCGCAACCATCGAAGATATCAAGTAGCCGTCGAGCCTAGAACAGGACCGTGAGCTGCGCCGTCATCGCGACCGCGCCGTGCGTGCGCGGACTCTCGCCAGGATTGGGAATGTAGCTGAGCACGGGCTCCAGGAAAGAGGCGCCTATCAGATGCATCTGGTAGTACGTCTGGAGGATGGCCTCGTTGCTGCGAAAGCCGTATCTCCGATTCAGCCACGACCAGGCCAGCCCCGTGCCGATTGAATCCACCGGCCGATGGGGTATCAGGCCGAAGCCGGTAAACCCAGTGCCGAAGAATTTGTTCGCGAGCATCGTGCGCGAGTCGTTGATGCCGAACTGGAAGAAGCCCGAGACACCGCTGTTGTCCACGCCGGCGTTTTGCCTCCACAGACGCTGCGAACCAAACGTATATAACCCTTCGGCTCCGCTCTGCATGGTGTTGGGACCGTACAGCTCGCCGGTTTGAGCCCATCCACCCGCGGCCAAATTCCCAATCAGTTTTTGATCGGTGAGACTCCAGGCGTAGCCAGCCTCGGCGATCGTGAAATAGTGTCCATCGAAGACCGGGTCCTCGCGCAGCCCTGTCTCTATGTGTCTAGCCAAAGCGCCGTCATAAAACGCGTAGGTGAGATAGAAATTTCTGGTCGGCGCGAGGTTCGCGGTTATTCCATACGCAGAATTGTAGTATCCCGGCGCTGCACCAATCAGCGTCGGGTTCTTGAAGATAGCCGTGTAAATGAGTCCCGTGACCGCCGGGATTTGGAGACTGGCATCTGCGGTGGGTACAGCCCGCGAGACGTTGTTGAAGTCATAGGTCGGCACCGTCTTGCCGACTCGAATCACGATCTTGCCGGCGAGCAGGATCTGCCGCCACCAGAGTTCGTACAGTTGGGTGCGAACCAGCGGCTTCGGTCCCGTCAGCCCGTCGTGTCCAGTGACGACGCCAGCCTTGGCGTTCGCGGCCTCGCCGTTGAGCTGGAGCAATTCCGCGTCGAGCGAGCCGCCGGGAATGCCAGCCAGCTTCTCGGCGTCCACGTTCAGGTTCAGCAGCAGCAGGCTGTCGAAGCTCCACGTCCGTGGCTTCACTCCGCCGGTGAACAGATAGTCCGCGTTACCGATCCACAAGCCGCCGACGCGAACTCCGGGAATATTGTCGAGTCCGATCAGCCGGCCCAGCAAACCCCTTCCGGGAATGATGTTGGCGGCGCCGGGGTTTGCGCTGATCGGCTGGAGCGTATCGCTGGAGAGCGCCCCCGCGATCGACGATGACGGCGTACTTGATGCGGCCGGGTTCGATGACGAAACTGCCTGCGGGACAGCGTCGGCGCCGGATGCGTCACGCGGCAAAGAAGACAGGAAGCTGATCGCGCACAGCATCCCCGCCGTGGCGAGCACCTGCCGGCTGAGAGAGCGCTTCATCTGACGCTCACGCGCCTTGGTTCTGGCTGCTCTCGAAAATGCGCCGGTAAATCCGATCGGGCGTCAGCGACGAGTCGTGGAAGCGGATGCCGGTAGCGTCAGTCAGCGCGTTGGCCAGCGCCGGCGCGATCGGATAGATCGGCGCTTCGCTCATGGACTTGGCGCCGAGCGGACCGAACGCGTCGTGCGTGTCGGCGAAAAAGATCTCGGTACGTTCCAGGGCGTCGGCATAAGCCGGAATGCGATAGTTGCGAAAGCTCGGATTGATCATGCGTCCGCTCTCATCGAAGACCATCTTTTCCTGGAGCGTCCAGCCAACCCCTTGTGCGACCGCGCCATCGATCTGCGCCCGACACTGCATAGGATTGATGATCACGCCGCCGTCGGCGCCGTGAACGCTCTGCAGGATGACGATTTCGCCGGTGATGCGATTGACCGCGATGCGAAAACCCTGCACCTGGAACGTGACGCTGCGCGGAGTTCCGTAAGCCTTGCGGACAACTTCCAGCGGACGTCCAGCCTTGCGCGACGCCGCGAACAAATCCGTCAGCGCAACGCGCGTGTCGTTGTAAAAGATGGCGTCGTGCTCGAGGCGGCAGGCGTCACGGCCGACGGAATAATTTTTCGAGGCGAAGGTCAGCATCCTGTCGCGCAGCGCTTCGGCCGCCATCCGCGCCGCGTTCCCCGCCACGACCGTGCCCGCGCTGGCGAACGCTCCCGTGTCGTAGCCGGTGCTATCGGTGTCGGATTGGATGACTCGCACGCGCGAGGCGGTGCTGTTGAGTACGCTGGACACGATTTGCCGATGAACTGTCGTGGTCCCATTGCCGAACTCGGCGGTGCCGATCGCGAGGTGATAATTGCCGTCTGCGCCAAGGCCGAGCCGCGCCTCCGAACGATGCTCCGTCGGCGGCACGGCGCCATGCATGGAAATCGCCATGCCACTGCCTTCGAGCCAGTCGGCGCCGGGCGGACGCTTGACGCCGTTGCCGCGCGTCATGGCGGCCTGCACGAGGTCGATGCACTGGTCGAGGCCGTAGCTGCCAAACTCGGTGTCAGAAGCGGCGTTGCTCTCGGCAATCATCGGGTCGTCGGGCTTGACCACGTTGAGGCGGCGAAATTCGTACGGGTCCATCTTCAGGCTGCGCGCCAGTTCGTCCATCGCGGACTCGACCGCGAAAATCGTCTGCGTCATTCCGTAACCGCGGATCGCGCCGGCCGGCACCATGTTGGTGTAAACGGTGTAGCCATCGACCTTCTTGTTGGGGCAGCGGTACACGGCGACCGCTTCGCCGCACGCGGCATACAGGGTTTCGCCGCCGTGATTGCCGTAGGCGCCGGTGTTGGAAACGACGCGCAACTCCATCGCCGTCAGAGTGCCATCGCGTCGCGCCCCGACTTTCATCATGACGCTCATCGGATGGCGCGTGGTCGCGGCGATAAATTCCTCTTCGCGGGTGAACTCGAGCTGGACCGGACGGCCGGTCTTCAAAGTGGCGAACGCGCAGATGTCTTCGGTCAGCACTTCCTGCTTGCCGCCGAAGCCGCCGCCCACGCGTTCGCAAAAGACGCGCACGCTGTCGGGCATGAGATCGAAAAGGTAGCAGAGCTTCTGCTTGGTGATGTGCGGCGTCTGGCTGCTGGTGCGGACGTTGAGCCGATCCTTGTCGAGCCACGTGATCGAGCCGTGCGTTTCGAGATGCGCGTGCTGGACGCGATGCGTGGTGTAAGTCCCCTCGTGGATCACGTCGGCCGCTTTGAATCCCGCCTCGACGTCGCCGACGTTGCCGTGGATTTCGAGCAGGATATTTTGCCCGGGGCGCCGGATACGGGACTCCGCGCCCTTGTCGTGAATGACGGGCGCGCCCTTGCTCATCGCTTCTTCGGGATCGAAGACCGCGGGCAGCAGCTCGTAATCGATCTCGATCTTGCGGCATCCCTCTTCCGCCGCTGCCTCGCTTTCCGCCACGACGGCGGCGACCCGCTGGCCGACGAAACGCACCACGTTGTCGAGGATGTAGGTGTCGTTGGGATCGACGTGATAGTCGTCGTGAGTGGCGGAGGTGAACAGGAGCCGCGGCACGTCCTCCCAAGTATACACCCCGCGGACGCCCGCAACGGCCAGGGCGGCATCCTTGCTAATCGCCACGATGCGCGCGTGGGCGTGCGGCGACCTCAGCAGTTTCAGATGCAGCAGGCCGTCGATCGCGGTGTCGAGGGTGTAGCGGACCTTGCCGGTGACGATCGCTTCCGCGGCTGGCGCCAGCAAGTCCGCGCCGCAAGACTTGCCGGGCTGGTCTTCCTCGACGGATTTGACGCCGTGGATCGCGTCTTCGATCGAGTGATAACCGGTGCATCGACAAAGATTGCCCTTGAGCGAGCGCGGCAGGTCCTTGATGTCTTCTTCGCGCAGGCTCGCGGCAGTCATGATCATGCCAGCGGTGCAGAAACCGCACTGGAAACCAGCGGCTTGCATGAACGCCTGTTGCATCGGATGCAGTTCCCCGTTCTGCGCGAGGCCCTCGATAGTGGTCACCTCGTGGCCGTCGGCGCGAAAGGCCGGGATCAGGCAGCTATGAACCGGGACGCCGTCGAGCCACACGGTGCAGGCGCCACAGTCGCCGGCGTCGCAACCTTTTTTGACTCCGAACCATCCCATCTCGCGCAGGAAAGTTCGCAGGCACTGGCCGGGCCGTGGCTCTTCCGAGAAAGTTTTGCCGTTGACGAGGTAACTCACGGCTGCACCTTGTTCGAGAGTTCGCGCCGAATCTCTTCCGCGAAATAAAAGGTCATGTGCTTCCGATACTCCGGCGTTCCATGAACGTCGTCAAAGAACTTCGGAATTTCACGCTCGAGCCGGGCGCGCAGACCGTCCGCGTCGGGAAGTTTCGGAAACTTGAGCCGATGCGGCCGCTCGGTCGAAGCGGAAACCGTCAGCATGAAGACTCCGTCCTGCGGCTCCAGCGTGCCGGCCAGCAGCGCGGTCGATCGCCCCAGATGAGTCAGCGATACTCGACGGAAGCAGGTTCGCTTGCGCAGAGCGGAGGCCGGCAGGTCGATACTTCTGAGCAAATCGCCCGGCTGCAACACATTCTTATGGTTGCCGGTGACGAAATCCTCTACCGCCACGCGACGCTCGCCGCCATCGCGATTCAGGATCCTGCAAATGCCCTCGAGCGCGACGGTCAGCGAAATCATCGGACCCGCGGGCAACGACATGCAGACGTTGCCGCCAACGGTGGCCGTGTTCCAGATTTTGAACGACGAAAGGAACGCGCGGCAGCATTCACCAATCAATGGCGCGGCGGTCCAATCCGCCGGTGCGGTCAAGGCGACGAGCTTGGCGATCTGGCAAGTGGCGGCAATCTCGAGGCCTTGTTCACTGACGGTCAACGGCTGCCAGCCGAGGCCCTGCAGATCGATCAGACGGCGCAGATGAGGCTGCGGCTCGGAGAACAGCCAAGTGCCTCCCGCGAGCCATGCGTCTCCCTCGCGCCAATCGATCGTTGCGTCCACAGGATTCGGACGCGCAATCTCCCCGATGGTATTTAAGTCCACGCAATTCCCCCGCACGGACGTGTCGAGCAGTAACTTCTTGTCGGTTTTTTGACTACCGGCAGTAGTTGACGCCTGCCTTCAGTCGCGTGAGGCGGCACTTCTAAGTACTGTACCCCGTCGTCACAATCAAGTTGGAGAGATTTGGCGCAATTGAGGAAGCGTCGAGGAGTTGATGCGGCAGTGGATTAGCTCCAAGATCGGGACGACTATCGACGAGGAAGATGGAGAGAGAGCCACATGAGACGAGATCTACTTAAATCCGTCTGTATTTTATCGTTTGCATTTCTAATTTGTTGCGCCGGACCGGCGATATCAACAAGTGCAGTGGCCGCCGACCCGATCAAGATTGGCGCGGTGCTGCCGTTCTCGGGCGGCGTAGAGCTTTACGGGATACAAGCAAAGCTCGGCCTTGACCTTGCTGCGAAGGAAATAAACGCCGGCGGTGGCATCCTCGGCCAGCCGCTGAAGGTCATCTACGAAGACGACCAAACCGATCCGGCGGTAGCGGTGAAGGCGACGCGCAAGCTGATCGAGCGCGACGGCGTGCTAGCCGTGGTCGGGCCAATCACCTCGAGAAACTTAAATGCAATCAAGCCTACGATCGAGCGCATGAAAACCCCGCTGCTCTATGCCACCAACTACGAGGGAGGCGCATGCAGTCGCTATATTTTCTCGTTCAGTAGCGTTCCCAATCAGGAGCTCGCCCAACTGCTGCCCTATATGAACCAGACCTTCGGCAACACCTACTACATGCTTGGAGCCGACCATGCCTGGCCGCATAAGATGTTCGAGGATGCGCAGCCAATCATCCTGGGGCTCGGCGGCCACATTCTTGGCAAGGAGTTCACCACTGGAAGGGAAACGGATTTCACCCCTCTGATCGGACGGATCGTCGCGACCAAGGCGAAGGTTCTGTTGTTCGCGCTGAAGGGCGATGGCTTAAGCTTCATCCCGCAGGCGCATGACCTCGGACTCCTCAATGACGTCACTGTCGCCTTCCTCGGCTTGTCTGAGACCGACCTCCCCGCCTTCGGTGGCAAGGGTCAGAACATGTTCGTTGTCGTGCCGTTCGTCGCCTCGAGCGACATGCCATCAGTCAAGGCGTTTGTCGCCAAGGTCAAGGCCGAAGCCGGCGCCGGTGCTATAGTCTCGAACTACGTGATGACGCACTACGACGCCCTGATTGCGATGAAGGCGGCACTCGAGAAGGCCGGTAAAGTCGACAAAGAAGCTATGATCAACGCGCTGGAAGGGCTGGCGATCCAATCACCCACAGGAGCAGTGACGATCGGCAAGAACCACCACGTGACGATGAATATGTTTCTTGCCAAGACTGAGGGGCCCGGTCTCGTTACTGTCCGTGCGCTAGGCGAGATCGCGCCGGAGCCTGGCTGTAAGTCAGATGAATAAGCATACAGTGCTACACGCGTCACTCATCCTTTGCGTGCTGTTTGGGATCCCTCATCTCGCTTGTGCGAGAGAGTTGAGCTACGGGTGCTCGGAGCCGCAATTGGAGGTGACGTTCGCGGTGAAAGACCGTCACTATACAGGGACGGTGAGTTGCGGAAATCTCTTTCTCCAATCGGACATACCCACCGCTCCCGTGGTCCGATGGAAAAGAGCTGATGCGACAAAATTCTATACCCTGATGATGCTTGACCTCGATGGAAATGCCAATGGATCCTGGCCGGACCCGGTTGCTGCGGGAGAGAATGCTCCCGTGCGGCATTGGATCGCGGGAAACATTCCCGGTGATCTGCTGCGCGGCACCGGATACGTGGAGTCCGGGAGTGATTCGGCAATCAAAAGGATGAGTGTCCTGCAACCATATCGCGCTCCCCACATCCCAGTGGTTTCGGATCGATACGGCATTTACTTGTTCGAACAGACCAAAAGAATCGACTTTGCAGCTTTGTTCGGACCTATAACGAACTTCGACTACTCCACCTTTCTCGATACTTATCAGCTAGGAGACCCCAAAGCTTCGAACTTCTTTGTGGCGATATACACGTCTGAATCACCGTTTTCTGGAAAACCCTTCCATGGGAACGATGTTTCCGGACTCTGGCATCAGGGCTATGGGAAAGGGAACCTCGCTCCGTCTCATCAATGATTTTGGACAGTGTTGATGCCGAGTTCGGTCTATACCGTCAGCACTCAAATGAGGACGTGCCTTCTGATCGTTAGAGCAGGATTCCCTTCTTCAGCGCACGCTCCTTCATGATCGCGAAGAACACCGGCACCAATATCAGGACGTGAATCGTCGAGGTGATCATTCCGCCGACGATTGGCGCGGCGATGGGCTTCATCACGTCGGAGCCGATCCCGCTCCCCCACAGAATCGGCGCGAGACTGAGCATCACGACGGCAACGGTCATCAGCTTGGGTCGAAGCCGCTGGACTGCACCCTCGATCACCGCCAACTCGATGTCCCCATGCGCGAGATCGCCGGCAGCGATGCGACGATTCAGAGCTTCGTGAAGATAAATCACCATGACGACGCCGGTCTCGACGGCGATGCCGAACAACGCGATGTACCCGACCCACACGGCAACGCTGAAATTGAAGCCCATCATGTACTGGAGCAGCAGCCCGCCGGTCATCGCGTACACGGTCGGAAGGATCAGAACGATCGCTTCAGTCGCCGACTGGAAGAGCATGTACAGCAGGACGAAGATCAGACCGAAAACGATCGGCAGGATGACCGTCAAGCGCTTTCGCGCGCGCAGTTGGAACTCATACTCTCCCGACCAATTCACAGTGTATCCGGCGGGCAGATGCAGATGCCGATCGAGCACCCGCTGCGCGTTGTTGACGTAGCTGCCGTAGTCCGAGGTAGCCAGGTCCACATAGACGTAGCCGGTCAGCAACCCGTCTTCATCACGTATCATTGACGGCCCCGGGCCCAGGCTGATACTCGCGATTTCGCCGAGCGGGATCTGCGCTCCGGTCGGCGTCATGATCAATATTCGACGAAGTGCGTTCAGGTCGTTGCGATAATCCGCGAGATAGCGAACGTTTATCGAGTAGCGCTCGCGCCCTTCCACGGTGTTCGCGATATTCTCGCCGCCCATCCCGGAGCTGACCGCCCGCTGAACGTCTCCTACCGTCAGGCCATACCGCGCGGCGACGGCGCGATCGACATTAACGTTGATGTAGAATCCTTGAGAAACCCGTTCGGCGAAAATTCCCCGCGTGCCCGCAACGGGACCGAGTATTTCTTCGATCTGAGAACCTATCTGCTGAATCCGCTCGACGTCGGGACCCTGAATTTTGAGTCCGACGGGAGTTTTGATCCCGGTCAGCTCCATGTCGAGCCGGTTCTCGACCGGCATCGTCCAGGAGTTCGACAAGCCGGGGAAATGCAGTCGGTCATCCATCTCGGCAACCAACTGATCGTAAGTCATGCCCTTTCGCCATTGCTCGCGCGGCTTGAGCATGATCGTCGTGTCGTACATATCCAGCGGTGCATTGTCGGTCGCGCTATCCGACCGTCCTACGGTGCCGAACACACTCTCGACCTCGGGAAACGTGCGGATGATCTGATCCTGCTTCTGCATCAGATTTACCGCCGACGTGATCGAAATCCCGGGCAGCGCAGTAGGCATGTAGAGACTTGATCCCTCATACAGCGGCGGCATGAACTGACTGCCGATCTTGAAGAGCAGCGGAATCGTGAGCAGCAGGAAAATAACGTTGGCGGCAATCGTCAGCGCGCGATGATGCAGGCACCATCGGATCACTGGAAGATAAATGGCCTGGAAGAAGCGCGAGATGGGATTGTTCTCCTCGGGGCGCAGCCGTTTGCCACGGATGAAGAGGACCATCAGCACCGGTACCACGGTGATCGCGAGAACTGAGGAGAACGCAATCGCGAAAGACTTGGTGTAAGCCAGCGGCCGGAACATCCGTCCCTCTTGCGATTCGAGCAGGAACACCGGCAGGAATGAGACGACGATGATGATCAGCGAGAAGAAAATCGGGCGGCCGACTTGCTTCGCGGCCGACAGCAGAATTCGCTGCCGTTCGAGTCCGGAAACCGACTCGCCTTTCTGCGACGCCTCGTGCTGTGCCTCCGACAAGTGCCGGTACCCGTTTTCGACCATTACGATCGAAGCGTCGACCAGCACGCCTATCGCCAGCGCCAACCCGCCCAAGGACATGATGTTGGAGCTGATCTGCAAATAGTACATCGGGATAAACGTCGCGATGACCGCGATCGGCAGCGCAAGAATCGGGATCAGCGCCGAGCGCAAATGAAAGAGGAAAACGATGATCACCAGGCTGACGATGATGGCCTCTTCGAGCAGATCGCGTTTCAGCGTGTTGATTGATTCCTGAATTAGTCCCGAGCGGTCGTAGCCGGCGACGATTTCGACTCCCGCGGGCAGAGTCTTTCGAATCTGTGCAAGCTTTTGCTTGACCCCGTCGATGACGGTGAGAGCGTTCTGCCCGTAACGCATCACGACTATGCCGCCGACCGTCTCTCCGTCGCCGTTCCATTCAGCGGCGCCCTCGCGAAGATCGGGGCCCAGACTTACCACGCCCAGGTCCTTTATAAGCACCGGGGTGCCGTTGTTGGTCGCAACAGAAACTTCTTCCAGGTCTCCAACCGAATGGACGTAGCCGAGGCCGCGGATCATGTAGTCCGCTCCCGACATCTCGAGGACGCGTCCGCCGACTTCGCCGTTACTGTCGCGGATTTTGTCGATCACCGTCTCCAGCGGGACCTTGAGCGCCAGCAACCGATTGGGATCGAGCTTGACCTGGTACTGCCTGACGAAGCCGCCGATAGTGGCGACTTCCGAAACCCCCGGCACAGTTTCGAGCGCATAGCGCACGTTCCAATCCTGCAAGCTGCGAAGGTCGGCGAGACTGTGAAGATGACTCTTATCGACCAGAGCGTATTCGTACACCCAGCCCGCGCCGGTAGCGTCGGGGCCGATCGCGGGATTCACGCCCGCCGGCAGCTTGCCGGCTATCTGCTGGAGGTATTCCAGCACGCGGCTGCGCGCCCAATAGATGTCGGTGCCGTCTTCGAACACGACGAACACATATGAATCGCTGGGCATCGTCTGCGCTCGGACTGCCTTCACATGCGGCGCAGCAAGCATCGCTGTGACGATCGGATAGGTCACCTGATCCTCGATAAGATTGGGCGGCTGCCCCATCCATTCGGTGTGTATGATCACCTGAACATCGGAGATGTCCGGCAGCGCATCGAGCGGGATCCGATCGAGTGACCAAACACCCGCGAGTACCAGCGCAATCACACCGGCAAACAGGATGAAGCGGTTCGCATTACACCAGTCGATAGTTCTCTCGATCATCCTTCTTTCCTCACATCGCCATGTTGCCGCTTGCTGATACGTCCTTCTGCATGGTCGCGATCGTATGACCTCCCTTGGACGCGGCGATCGTCAGGCTCCAGGTGCCACCGCTAAGCAGTTCGATATTTGCGGTATAGGCGCCGTTGCCCTGATCGTCTGCGACGGCTTGCGCGCGCATCGCGGCCATTCCCATCGCCGGCATTGCAGCCATGTAGAATGACACCGTCACTTTCGCGCCCGAGATCGGGGCGCCTTTGGAATCGCGGAGCGTGACGATCACCTTGTTGTGGCCGCGCACGAGAGGATTGGGATCGCTCGTGAACGCGATGCTTGCCTGGGGGACAGGCTCGGCCGCTTGTTCAACCGGATTCGCGCCGACGACCTCCGCAGCCGGCGCGAATGCGCCGGCGGCGGCCTGGAGCTGGCTTTCCGAGTCGATCAGGAAATTGGCGGAACTGACGATCTGCTGACCCGGCGCGAGTCCCTTGAGCACGATGAACACACCGCCGGCGTGCGCTCCCAGCTCGACCTCGGCGGGAGTGAGATAACCGTCACCGCGATCGATAAAGGCGACATTGTGCGTGCCCGTGCGTAGAACCGCAGTGTCCGGAATGACCGTTTGCTCGCCCATCGGCAGGTCCAACGCGACGTGCGCGAACATCCCCGGAAGCAGCCGGCCCTTCGGGTTGTTGAGCTCGCATCGCACTTTGGCGGTGCGGGTCATCGGATCGATCTGCGGCCAGATGAAATCGACGCGCCCATCGAAGTTCGTACCCGGATAAGCGTCCACGGTAACGGTTGCACGATCGCCGGGATGGACCTTTCCGATCTCATCCTGAAACACTGCCGCATAGATCCACACTTTCGACAGATCGGTGATCGTGAACAGGCGCGTGTCAGGTTGCACGTACATGTTGGGCAGCGCGTTGCGCTCGACGATGTAACCGCTCATGGGCGAATCGATCTCGACCGCGCGGCGCACGGTGCGCTCGCGTTCCAAGCGTGCGATCTCGCGCGGCGACACTCCCCAGAGCTTGAGACGCTCCGCGGCGGAATCGACCAGCGATGCGGCGTCGGTGGTCACATCGGCGACCGAGCTGTCTTCGACGCGCTTGCGGGCATCGACGGCGAGCAGATATTCGTTCTCGGTGCTGACGAGGTCCGGGCTGTAGATCGTGAACAACGGCTGGCCGCGGCGGACGTACTGATAAGTGGAATTCGCGAACACCTGCTCGATCCATCCGGCGAAACGCGTTTGCACGTAGCCTTGCAGTCGTTCGTCGGTCTCGATGCTGCCGGCGGTCTCGAGGCGATCGCTTACGTCCTTTCGCACCACGGTCGCGAACTTCAGCCCGATCAATTGCCGGCGCTCCGGCGCGATCCGGATTGGCGCCAGCGAGGAATCGGCTGCGTATGCGATTGGCGCCGCGAGGATGAGAAGGGACGCCAGGATCAAAAGGACTATGCTGAGCCGCGATTGCAATGAGTTGTAATTCATCTTTGGTCACCGATAACCTGCTGGATTTTGGCGATCGCGATTTCGTGGTCGGTCAGGCTGCGGTAGTACTCCTGCCGGAGGTTCTGTAAATCGAGAACCGACGAGAGCAGCGTCTGGAAATCGACTTTGCCGACTCGATACGCAGCCATCGCCGAGGCCTCCGACGTTTCGGCCTGCGGTAACAGGCCATCGCGATAAATCGACATCGTTCGCTCCGCGGTGCGCATCGCAACCAAACTGCTTTCCGCAACGGACGAAACCTGAAGCTGAGTCGCACGGGTCTGCTCGCGCGCCGACGCGGCTTCAAGCGCGGCCTGCTCGATCGCGGGCGTTTGCTTGCGCCAGAAATAGAGCGGAACCTTCGCGCCCAGATTCAGCATGTAGTAGTCGCGAAATCCGGGGCCGGTTTTTTGGTACGAGTAGCCGACCGTGAAGTCCGGCCAGTAGCCCTGATGCGCCAGTTTCAATGCTTCCGTGCTGCGCGTCTCCATCGCACGATCCGCTGCGAGTTCCGGGGAACCGGCGTCGCTGAGCCGCGCAAGCTCGGCCGTATCGAGCTGCAGATGGGTCGCTTCGACCGCGCCGATTTCGATATTCGGCGAGTCGGGATCGCGCCCGAGGATCTGCTTGAGCTCGAGCTGTGCCTGGTCTTCCTCCTGATGGTGCATCGCGTGCTCCTTGAGGATCTCGGTGGTCTGAAGCTGCGCCTTGATCAGGTCCTGCTGGAGACCCTGTCCCAGGCGATACCTGGTTTCTATGATCTGCTGGATCTGTCTCAGCTCCTCCTGGTTGCGACCGAGAATCGCCAGCGTCCTGGCGTGATAGGAAAGCTCGAAGTAGACCTCCTTGACCTTTTCCTCGACATCACGCTCCGCAGCTTCATAGCGGCGCCTGGCGTACTCGGCATCTTTTTCGGCCTCGGATTTTTGCAAGCGAAGCTTGCCCGGACCCGGGATGTCCTGCGAGACACCGAAGCCGGTGTAATAAAAATCGCTGCTCTCGTAGCCGGAGAAGGGCTGCGGACTGCCAACCGTGAAATGCTGGAGCGACACTTGTGGATCGGGGATCGTCGCCGCCTGAATGGGGACCTTCGTTTGTGCCTGCCAATGGCTCCGCGCCGCGAGCACGATAGGGCTGCGGGAAAGGGCCTCGTTGACCAGCGCTCGCAGTCGATCCGAACTGATGGATGTCTCAGTGCCGCGTCCCGGTTGAGCGACATCCTGCGCCGTCGCCAGAGCGGGAATGTCATCGGCGCGTGCTGGCGACACAAGGCCGATCAGAATTGCGATCGCGATCAGGGCTGCGAATGAATTTCGCGCCGCTATGCGGCGAATGCTTGCATATGACATTTCACAAAAATCCAACCTTCCAGCCGCGATCGATCGCGGCGCTGATGCGCATCCGCAGGTTTTCTTGAAACCCCGCGTCTCTATCTGCCGATCATATCGGCAAATGTCTTTCCCAATTGTTGCGAGCGAGTAGCGCGCAAGCGTAAGCGGCGGATGCGAAGCATCCACGCTTCAACTCACGTGCTTAAGGGAGGCTCAGATCTGACGGGAACAGAGAAGCGCTAACGAAAGGAGGCGACCGGGCGGCGAGTACCCACAAGTGATGACGCTACTTCGCGCGTGCGAAATCGCAGTTATCACCGCGGTGACCGGCAGGCTCCCGACCGAGTCGAAATGCTGCGCGCCTCGCACTTGATTAGTCGCTCTGTCTGGAACGGCTGGCGCTCGGCAGCAGCTCGGCTGATTTACAGGAGCGCTCTTCGAGCCATTCGCGCAACCTGCCATAGTGGGGCACGCCATCGCCGACGGCACACTCGTGCTTTGCGGAAGCAGCAGGGCGATCAGAATTATGGCCAGAAAGCGCACGACCACCACCATAACCGGACTGTTCAGCTTGTGCAATCTGCTCCATATCCAGGGACCTGATGGCAGTTCCACAGAGGGCGCGATTCAAGTTAGGTACACCAGTGTAACCGCCGCAGATCGGGCATCGCTGCCATCCAGCTGCCAGTCTGTGTCGAATTCCAACTCACGCGGCAGCTGGGGTCTTAAATAATCCATAGCAATGCTGTTGCCACCGGTAGGAGTCGAAGCACGCGTGCGGTAGCGCGGGTGCGCCGCTCCGCTGCGCCGGTGTCGCCCCTGTCAGTCCGGTGTGACAGCGATATTGGTTGTAGAACACCTTGTAGTCCTCGAGCTTGCGTTCGAGGTCGCTCTGGTTCCAAAAACAGATCCGATCCAGATACTCGCGCCGGATGGTTCCGATCGGCCGCTCGACGAAAGTATGCGAACGGGGCGTTGCGGGAATGCTCTTGATCTCATCGACTTCGAGTATCCGAAGGTTCGCTCGCCAGCGATGAAAGCGAAACAGCGGATCATGATCCGAGGATAGATGCCTCGGCAGAGTCTGCCGCGCGATCGCGCGATTGAACATCCGGCAGACTCGGATGCCATCGAGATTGGCAGGCGCGACGCCGAAGCCGACGATCCGACGGGTGTATATGTCCATCACCACCATGACCCAATAGCTCTTGAGCAAAATTGATTCAGTGCGGAAGAGATCGACACTCCACAGACGGTCTCTGGCCTGTCCGATTACCGAGAGCCAGGACGGGCGACCGCCGTCAGGTCCCGGTCGATAGTCGCGGATGAGGATGCGCCGGACGACATCCTTGTTGAGCTCGATGCCGAAGGCATTCGAGATTTGCTCGGCGATCTTGCGGCAGCCGAAGTATGGGTTGCGCCGTTTCATCTCGACCACCGCGTCGATCTTGCCCAAGCGTCTGGGCGACACCAGCAGCGTACAGAATCCAAGAATCACTCGATCCCACGAGGTTAAATTCGGACTCCGGCGCTTCGAGCGCTTCATGATCAGCAACTGGTATTTGACGGCCAGCGATTCAGCCGCGACCGCCCGAACCCCGCCGGGACGGGCCAGCCGCGCCAGGGTCACCAGCAGGTGAGCAAACAGCCTGAACCACAACGTCATGCGGCGCCGGAGTTTAACGCTCTCCCACCGATTCGCGAGCCTGCGCTACGCGACCGTCCTGTGCCAGAATCAGCAATTCGCCACACACAGGTCCGCCCATGCCCGAATTTGCCGCCATCTCCAATTTGTAGGTAAATACTACAGACTGTGTGGCGGATGACGCAGTCCGATGCGAACCGCTCTCCCCGTCAACCGGTTGACGGTTGACAAGGCGGTTGACACTTGAGCGGCGGTTGACGCATGGTGGTTGACGCGCATGACCAAATTCCTAAAACGCTGTTATTTTCCGTTCGAGTCACTCTTGCTCCCGCTCGCGCGGACTAAGACTTTGAGAAGGAACAGCGGCGGTGACTCGTAGAACTCCAGATTTGTCGGCGCATTCAGGGTTTTTAGCAGGCACGGCCGTCACCGAGCATCCGACCGCAGCCTGGCTCTCGCGCCAGGTAACCGAAGCCTTCCCGTGGGACACCGCTCCGCGCTACCTGCTGCGAGACCGCGACACGTCGTACGGGGGATGCTTTCAGGAGCGGGCTCGGGTTATGGGGATCACGCAGGTCGTTACGGCGCCACGCTCGCCGTGGCAGAACGCATACGTCGAGCGCGTGATCGGTTCAATTCGCCGCGAGTGTTTGGATCACATCGTGATCTTTAACGAACGCCATCTGCGCCGCGTCTTGTCCTCGTACGTGGAGTATTACCAACGCACCCGCACGCATCTTTCGCTCGACAAGGATTGTCTGGACCCGCGCCCGATCATGCCGCGCCGGATCGGAAAGGTGATCGCCATCCCGCAGGTCGGCGGCCTGCATCACCGCTACGAGCGTCTGGCCGCCTGATCTGTCCCTGATTCCTGCTCACCGATGGTTGCGAGCCGCCCGGTACGCCGTCGTGTGAAAATCTCTGTATCAGAGGCTTTTTTACCTCGATCCGTAATTGGTCGCCTTTGGTTCAGGTCGCAGCCCGGTTCATTCGATCGCATCAATTCGACAGCTATTATCGCAGCCGCTCAAATTCCGGTTCAGATGGAGCTTCTAGGAGGGACAGCACCGGAGAGTCTCAGTTTCGGCCGGCAGCAGCTCATTCATGCTCGCTTCTCTCTGTCGAGAACCGAGCCGGTGCGCTTCGCGTCATCGTCTGTGAGAAGAGCGTTCGTCAAAGACCCTGGCCTGCTCCCCAATTTCCAGCCAATCAGAAGTAGAGTCGGTCGTTATTTGATCCGCCCCGCGAAACTAGTACGACGGTTCCACGCGGCGAATTTGGCGGATGATCTAAACCGGTCGAAAGAATTCCGCCACTCTGACATTCAGCACCTTCGCCAGCTTCGTCATGGTCGCGAGCGAGGGACTGCGCTTGCCCCGAAGAATTTGGGACAAATGGCCTTTCGAAAAATCTGTTTCCAAGTAAAACCGATCCAGCGACCCGTACTTCTCGAGCACGAGTTGCTGCAAGCGTCGCCGGAACAGAGCTTCCTCGTCCACGGCGGGGAAGTAGCAAAATGGCGGCATCGTGGCGTTTGCAATTGCAAACGCCCGAAGCTACGTGTTCCCCGTCAGCACAAGTTGGACAGTTTAAGGCGATTGAGGAAGAGAGAGTTTTTGGCTCATCTTTAACCGCGGAAGGAGCGGAGAGATGAGATCGAAAATCGAGGCACAGTCGGATGAGGCGGAGAAGGCGGTACGCGACATCAGGCGGGCGACCCGCCGTCACTTGTCGGCTGAGGACAAGATCCGGATCGTGATCGCGGGCCTGCGCGGCGAGGACAGCGTGGCCGAGCTGTGCCGCAAGGAAGGGATCAACCAGAACCTCTACTATCGCTGGTCCAAGGACTTCCTGGAGGCGGGCAAGAAGCGGTTGGCCGGCGATACCGCGCGTGAAGCGACCAGCGACGAGGTCAAAGGGCTGCGGGCGGAGACTCAGCAGCTCAAGGAACTGCTGGCCGAGCTGATGATGGAGAACCGCCTGCTCAAAAAAAGCGTGCTGGCGGATGGGGAGTCCGATATATGAGGTACGCCGCGGACGAGAAGCTGGAGATCATCCGGCTGGTCGAGCAGTCGTCGTTGCCCGTGCGACGCACCCTGGAACAGCTCGGTATCCCGCGCTCCACCTTCTATTGCTGGTACGATCGCTATCGCAGCGGCCAGGCTGGAGGGCTGCAGGATCGCACGCCGGCGCCGCGGCGGGTGTGGAATAAGCTCCCGGCCGCAGTCACTCAGGCGGTGCTCGAGCTCGCGCTCAAGGAGCCGCAGTTGTCACCCCGGGAACTGGCGGTGTCGTTCGTCAACCGGCAGCAGTACTTCGTCTCGGAAGCTTCGGTGTACCGGCTCCTTAAGGCGCACGACCTGATCACCAGCCCGGCCTTCATCCTGCTCAAAGCTGCCGACACGTTCGCTGAGCCCACCACCGCCCCCAATCAACTCTGGCAGACCGATTTTACCTACCTGCGGGTGATTGGCTGGGGCTGGTTCTATCTGTCGACCGTGCTCGACGACTTCTCGCGCTACATCCTGGCCTGGAAGCTGTGCACCACCATGACCGCGACCGATGTTTCCGACACGCTGGCCATGGCTCTGCGCAGTTCCGGCTTGGAGCGGGTCCGCGTTCGGCATCGGCCACGTCTGCTGAGCGACAACGGGCCGTCGTACGTGTCAGCTCAACTCGGCTCCTGGCTCGCGCAGCACGGCATGATGCACACCCGAGGTAAGCCCTATCACCCGATGACCCAAGGCAAGATCGAACGCTACCACCGCTCGATGAAAAACCAGATCCTGCTCGAGAACTATTACCTGCCCGGTCAGCTCGAAGCGCGCCTGGCCGAGTTCGTCGACTACTATAACTCGCGCCGCTACCACGAGAGCCTCAACAACCTCACCCCGGCCGACGTCTACTTCGGCCGTGGTCCAACCGTTTTGTTGCGGAGGGAGAATGTCAAACTGAAAACCATCGAAGATCGACGCCGGCTGCATCTTGAGTTCGCAGCCAAAACTTCAACCCAGATGAGCCAGATCCTCTCTTAATTCCGATGCTAACTTGTCCAATAGGTTCTGACGACGTACAACTCAATCCGTGATCTTCCGAGGCTACGGCAGGACTCAGGAGAGGATCCATTTGACGAGGACGATTACAGATCCCCACGGAGTCGGCGCTGGGACGGCTGGGCGCCTGGAAGTCTCGCTCGCCACTTCCGCCGACACCCAGGCGCTTGGTAGAGGCGCGACACTGGCTACGACACTGTCGCCTTCGTGGCGAGCCGCCGCGCGCTCAATGTCACTCCACACGTCTCGCAGAATGAGCGTCGTCTTCGGCCGAGAGGAAGTGCAGAGCCTTCTTCGATTTGTTATTCGTAATAATCGCTTTCGAGTCTGAAGCTCGCCGCCGCACCTTTAAGGACGTCCAGAAGGCTTAGCACGATCGCGCCGAAGCGCTGATGCTAGCGCTGGGAAAGCCGCCGGCGGTATTTGAGCCGCGGCAGGTGAGCGCCTTGGAGGAGGGACATCCCTATTGGGGGTTCACGGAAGTGCCATACGACGACGAAGATGGAGTTTTTAGTAGCCACAAGGGGCCGCGGAACAAATCATCGGCATCTTGTCGGATAATTTGGCGCATTTTCCGGGTTATTGTAGTCAGACTGTACGTATCCTGAGGACGGGGCATGGTGCATAGCGCAGGAGTTTTTCAGCAGTGCCGCCGATCAAAAGATCAACTAGGTGAGTTCGTCCACGCATAGACATGACTATAAGGTCAACCTTGAGCTTGCCCACCAGCTCCCCGATTACTTCGTGAACGACGCCAAAGTGGAGTTCGGAACGGGATTTTGGGTAGAGCTGCATAGCTTCGTTCTCGAAACGCTTGAGCTCGACCGATGCCGTCTCGCCGTAATGCTCGAGCAATTTTGTGGGCTCATACCAACGCCCGACCCCGTAAGGTAACGGCTCAACTACGTGAACGAGCACCACTTCGGATTCGTGCTCGCGCGCCAATTCTATCGCGTATTTCAACGCCGCGAGCGAATGTTCGGAAAAGTCCGTAGGCACCAGAATCCGTTCTATTTTCATTGTTCTTCCTCAGACGAAGAAAAATGCTCAAGATTCATTGGAAAAAAGCCATCGAGTGCAAAACCGCGAAACAGAAAATCAGCAACAGGACCCCGGTGCCAAGGCCGATCCTTGCCCACTCGCGGCTCGTGATTCCCAGTCGGCTCGCGGCGACGATATTGGGTATGTTGCCGGTGACAAGCGCCCCTCCGCTGATCAGCAAACCGAGGAACGCCGCGCGCTGCTGATTCATACTCAGAGAGGGTGATATCTCCACGGCCGCCAGAGTCGAATTGTTGACGACTGCAGAAAGGGTGTTCATCCAAAACAGCAATCCCTCTGGAAGGCGATGGATGTACGCATCGACCACCGGCCTGAGCCCGCCCGAAAGTGCCACAAGTCCGGCGATAAAAACGTACACCTTGCCGGGACGAATTAACAGGACAGTCCACCACGAATCCTTTTCTTGAGTTGTATCCAGCGGCTCGCTGGAAGCGAACGGTAAAAACAAGATGGGAACCGCGGCGAGAATGACGCCGACAACAACGAATGGGCCGAGAAGATGAGTAAGGTACCAGAAGTCGGCGTGCAGAGAGCGGAGAACGACTGCAATACCGGGCATGCCCAAAGGCGTGAGGCCGGCGCCGAAGCCGATTGCGAAACACGCAAATACCGTCGCGGCAATTTCTGCCCATCGTTCACAACGAAGCAGGGAAACTGCTTCCACGAACACGAGGGCAGATACGACCGGAGTTATGAAGGCTGCAAGGAAGCCGAGTACGATCGCGAGACAGAAACAGAGAATCCGCGGGTCCAGCAGTCGGATTACCCGGCAAAGTACTTGATCGAGATAGTCCCTCAGAAGACGAAAAGTGGCGCCAAAAACCAAAACGGCCACCGTGAATGACAGAGGTTCAGTCAAGGCTGCCCGGACGAGCGTCGCGTCGAATTGTCGCATGACGCAGGCTGTCAGCACTCCGATCAGTAGGAAAAAAATCTCGGTGTTCCGTTCGATCGGCTTTACAAGGATTGGTCCTAGCAGGACCGCTAGGATCGTCAAGGATGTAAGGATCACTGTCATCATCTCCCCGCAACTAATACAGCAATGCAGCGTTCGTGCAATCACGAAAACATCAAGGTTTCTTCGCGGAGCGAACTGGAACGGGTGCGCCTTTGGCGCGCCAACTCCCAGTCTCCTAGTTTCGCGGTGGATCAGCTCAAATTACGGTCCAGACGGGATTGTTGGTAGGGACAGGGGTCAGATCTCGCTGTGATCTGTGTGCCTTTCCCGCCGTATACAACGGCGACGCGGTTCCCGGGGGAGCAGCCCGAAGAACTCTAGCAACTGCCAACCAAATTGTAACGCTTTGTAGAATGAAATGGCAGACTTTCAAAAATCGAATGTTTGGAAAACCCAACCGACCAAAACCTTCCAATCTGGCTTGAGGTTTCCGCGGGCATGGTTCCTGCTCGGTGTAAGGGTGGCGGCAACCAAACCAGACAGACGGACATGAAGAGAATAGAAGCAGTAGTGAAGCGCTCGGCCTTGGACGACTTTCACCGATGCGCCAGGCAGCTTGGAATCTTCGGATTTGACCTATCCGAGGACCGTACCAAGCGTCGGGACCATCAACGACTCGCTACCGCCGGCGAGTATGCTCCCGACGCCACGTCGAGGTTCAAAGTGGATTTCGCGGTCCTCGATGAAGAGACCAAGCCCACCGTTCACGCCGTTCTCGAATCGGTCCATCCTGAAAGCATCGCAATCTTTAAATTCGATCACGATACACAGCCGCAAACGTCAACGCGGCGCAATTCACCCCAAAAGTTCAAAAGTTTGCCTTAGGCGAAACGGCCAGCGAGGCTCGCTGGCTTGGAGTGAACCGGCGATGATCGGTCTGCACGAAATCCTTTATCGTCTCGCTGCTGGGACTCCTGGCGACGTCCTCGTCCAGCGGGCAGGCTGTAGCCCGTTCACGAGTTTTGCCTGATGGTCGGCCGTTCTTGTGGCGGGAATCGTGCCTGCCGCCGCCCAAGATATTCGTCGGTACCGGATCCCACGTGGCGATTTTCTCCCAGGCGATAGCCGGAGGCGCAGTGCTCGCAGTGGTTGCGCACGCGATGATTTGGAATCGATCCATGAGGGGGGATCGTTTGTTGTGCTGCCGACCGTCGCAGGCTTTCTGTTCGCGTTGCGGCTGGCACTGGCTCAGTCGTTCGTCTGATTGATAGGCCTCATTACCGGCAAGTCAATTGCCCGTGGCGCGTAAAGCCATGCTTGAACCGTCCGCCATCAGTTTGGCCGGGCTTCCAAAAGCACCCTACAATAAAGGCGACGCGTCCGATGAAGGTTCAACGTCAATGCTACCCGCCGATCGCACTATATGATACCGGTATCATCGGCGTGCCGAATCGAGTCCTCGCCTCGGCCTCAGCTCCTCAAAGGCTTATGCATCCGAAGACAAATAAGTTCGAACGCATTTCTCCTTTAACAAAGAGACACCGTTTTCCGGCGAGTGCAGCGTAATCAGCACTATCGGATCGCTGTCAAGTCCTCGGAGGAGTACGTCATCGCTAGGTTTGCGGATCCGAGTTCTCGGTATGCACAGCACAATACAGAGCTCAATCGAGACGATACCGTTTTCGCTGGTGCCACAGGGTCGAGATGCGGATGCCCAGGGTCGGCGCGGCCCTATCGCCCCTGCAAAGAGAAGCGGCGGGTCCGCTTGTTCGGACCCGCCGCCGGCGCATCGCTGCGCGATTAAGTGGTTTAGCTGCGCCGCCGCGCGTCAGAAGGCATAAATGAAGTTGGCGTCCAGGGTGTCCTGGCCGCGCCACAGATGCTGCGCGCCGGTCACAGGGTCGAAGCGATTGTTGTTGGTGAACACTTTCTCATCCGAATTGTCATGCCGGTATTCCAAACGTGCGAGGAGTCCCGTCACTTCGGGTATTTTGTAGCTCAACGTTTCGGTGATCTCCCACACCGTCTGGCCGGTGCCCGTCGTGCGCGCTCCGTCCTTGTCCTGGAAGAATTCGCCGCGAGTCGCCGACTCGAGCGAAGGGGTGAAGTCGTACACCAGGTACTGCGCCATTCCCTGCCACGACGCGCTGTGACCGTTGATCACCGGTCCTTCCTCGGACGCGTACAGGTATTCATTCTGAAGCGTCAGGTTGGGGATGAACGACGGCTTCCAGGTCGCGATCCCATCGATCGTGCCTAGATTCGAATTGGACTTGCCCAACAGGTTCGGCCCCCACATGCTGTTGACCACGAAGCTCAGCGACTTGTCCTTGTTGTTGAGTGTCAATGCGCCTTCATAGTTGGGACCGCCGTTGTTGAATGCTGCGGGATCATCCCATCCGTTGTTGAGGCCGGCCGTGGCAGAAACGTAATCGTTGAAGGTGTAGCCCGCGCGGATGCCCGTATGAGTCAGCGGTTCGCCCAGGGTAAACAGTAGGCCGCGACTCTCGTTGAAGTTCAGATTGTTGTACGTGTTGATCGTTTCCGCGCCCATCATCGTCACGAAACGCCCTGCCTGCAGGCTGACGCCCGATCCGATTGGTGCAGTATAAGTCAGGTAGTACTGCGTCGGATCGAACCATTGAGGACCAACGTGCGAGGTGTTCGAGTAGTGCGTAACCGCCGAAATCGAGTTCGCGACCTGGCCGAAGTTGAGATCGCTCACGAATCCGACCGTTCCATCGCGCTCGATATGCAGGTTGCCCTGCGTAAGCTGGAATCCGTCCTCGTCCCAGGCGCGGTACACGTTGACGTTGCCGTTCGGTTGATTGAAGTTATGCTCGTAGCCCGCATCCACCAGCGCGTGGACGCTGATGCCAAGGTTGTCCGACAGATCTTTCTTGATATCGCTGACATCCTTTTCGACCAGGCCGACGTGCTCGCCGATTGTGGCCGGCTTCGCGCCGGCCGTCGCTGGCACCGCGACCGTCATCGCCGCCTCTATCTTTTTGACCTCGCTGGTTGTGTCGTCGGTCTGCTTCTGCAGATTGCTCATCTGGCCAGACAGCGCGTCGAGCCGCTGCTGCTCGCTGGTGCTGGCGACGACGGTGGTTGTGGTGACCGTCTTGTGGTGATGTTTCGTCGTCGTCGTTTCTGCCCAGGCATTCGCGTTGCACAGCAATCCAATTACTGCGACGCCGGCAATCAGGTGAAGCCTGGCAGCGACCCGGGTCGTTCTTCTTCTGTTCACTCTCTCCTCCTCCGAAATGTGCCGCCTTCAGCCGCGGCTTTCTGCGCCCGCACGTAGCGGGCTACGGTGATGAACCGGCTGGCTTGGCTACAAGATTCATACGTAGGTTTCATCGATACTTCCCTGAAAGGCTTGAGTTGAGGCATTTGCCTGTGTCTCGAACCCTGCGATACACACATGTAACATCCTTGCCGGCCGCTATTGGCTCAATCGAGATGATACCGTTTCCGTTTGTGCCACAGGGTCGAGATGCAGATGCCTAGGGTCGCCGCCGCATCTTCGAGAGTTGGCGCCAATGCGAGCACGCGCCGGATGTGCTCCTGCTCGATCTGCTCGAGCGTGGATTGCTCGGGAAGGTTTCCGTTGCGCGGAGCGCTCGGTTGAAAAAGGATGTCGGGCAGATCTTCCTTGCGCAGCGTCGCGCCGCGGCTCAGCACGACTGCGCGCTCGACGGCATTGCGCAGTTCGCGGATGTTGCCCGGCCATGAATAGGCGACCAGAGTTTTGCGAGCTTCGTCCGAAAACTGCAATCCGATGCGGCTATTGCGAGCGGCAGTCTCGGCGAGAAACATTTCGGCGAGCGGCAAGATGTCTTCGGGCCGTTCGCGCAATGCGGGCACGCGGAGGCTGATGACATTCAATCTATAGTATAAGTCGCTGCGAAACCGCGCGGCGTTGATCTCCTGCGAAAGACTGCGGTTGGTTGCTGCGATGATACGGGCATCGACTTTGATGGTCTGCTCTCCGCCCACGCGTTCAAAACGCTCATCCTCCAAGAAACGGAGGAACTTGGATTGCAACCCGGGCGATAGCTCCGCGATTTCGTCGAGGAATACCGTACCGCCATTTGCCGCTTCAAGGCGCCCGGGCTTGTCTTTGATCGCACCCGTAAAAGAACCCTTCATGTGCCCGAAGAGCTCGCTTTCCAGCAGATGCTCCGAAAGCGTCGTGCAATTGACGATGACGAACGGCCGCTCGCGGCGTGAACTCCATTCGTGGATCTGCCGCGCGAGAACGTTCTTGCCGGTGCCGCTCTCCCCAGTAAGCAGGATTGTCGCGTCGCTCGACGCCGCAGCATGAGCAGTCTCTATCAGGGAGCGGAATTCATGGCTCCCGGTTGTTAGCAGCGGTACGCCATCGATCGAATTTCGAAGGGCTCGATTTGCGGTGCGCAGTTCCTTTACTTCGAGTGCACGGTCGACCACGTGCTGAATCTGATCGAGCGAGAATGGCTTGGTGACGTAGTCGTAAGCGCCGGCTTTCATCGCGGCCACAGCATTCTGGATCGTGCCGTACGCAGTCATCAGTATCACGATCGTGGTCGGAAATTTTGCTTTGATCGCGTTGAGCAGCTCGAGGCCGTTCATCTCGGCCATTCGCCAATCGCTCAGAACGAGATCGAACGCCCCATCGCGATCCATCAGGGCGAGCGCCTCGCGTCCGCTTTCGGCTATGGCAATCTCGTGCTCCCGTGAACCCAAGAAGTGCCCGAGGGTCTCGCGGATGTTTTTTTCATCGTCAACGACGAGGAGTTTTGCCATCTAGGTGCACCGCGCGTGAGGTAGCTGGATAACAAAGGTACTTCCTTTTGTGGAGGAATCGAGAAATATCCTGCCGCCGTGCGCTTCGACTATCTCTTTGGCTATGGCAAGGCTGAGTCCCGCGTATCCGTTGTCAAGCCCTTCCGGTTTCCATTGGGGACATTGTTCGAGGAGGACGTCGCGAAGCTCGATCGGTACTCCGCGCCCTGAATCGGAAACTGATATTCGTAGCGATTGTCCGTCCCGGCCAGCCGAGACCTCGACTGATCCGCCCTCCGGAGTGAAGCTGACCGCATTGGCGATTAGCCTCGATAGCACCCACGAGAGCTTCACCGGATCCCCGTAGCAGTCCAGGGCTCTCTCAACATGGGTCCTGAGCGCGACTTCCTTCTGTGCGGCCTGCAGCAAAAACTTTTTCGTAACCGAGGCCACGAGCCTGGCGAAATCAAACGTGACGCTCCGGACTGCGATCGAAGTGGTTTCATTGCGCGTGACGTTCAAAAGACCATCGGACAAATCGCGGATGCGAGCCAAATCCTCGACCACCGTCTCGATGATTTCATGCTGCTTCGGATCGGACGTTTTTCTCTGAAGCAATTCGATTGCGAGCGACAGCGATGTGAGCGGCGTTTTGAGTTCATTCGAAAGCGTGGCGATCAAGTTCGTGCGCGCGCTCTCCTTGTCACGAAGATAAGTCACGTCATGAAGAGTGATCATTGTGCCAAACGCAGCGCCACCATCGAGATCCAGCGGTGCGGCCTTCAACAGGTACGCATGATCGCGTCCGCGAACGTGCAGGATCACTTCTGCCTGCTGCTCACCCCTTGGATAGCCGAGGACGCGTTGCAGGGCGGCTCGGACATGCACGTAGTGACTATTGTTGCTTTCGAGGTCGTAGAACGAACGGCCGAGGATTTCGTGCCGGTCAATACCAAGTATCAGTGCGGCTTGCTCATTGAGATGGGTAACAACATCGTCGAGGTCTATCAGAATCGCTGCGACGTCGAGGGCATCCAGGATTGCCGCCGTCCTGCCATTTTCACCAATATTGGCTGTGGCATCCATAGAGGGAACCTAACCCAGTGCCAGCGGCCCCCCGGCGTTTGCGCCGGGAGCCGCCCTTCAGTTTATTCGGGCGGAAACGTGATTCTCTTTGTCGATGCCGCCGCCCACATGGACAGCGAGCACTGGACACGGCGCCTGTCGCAGGAGCCTTTCCGCCAGGCTTACCCGAATCCTCTCGAAGAATCCGTGGTGCGAGCGAGCTGCCACCACGATCAGGTCGACATTCAGCTTTCGGGCAAGCTCCGAGATGGCCTCGTGGAGGATACCGAAATGAACTTCGCCGGTGCACTTTGGATACAGGGCGACCGCACGCTTTGCTAACCGGGCGAGCTGGTTTCGGCCGTCCTCTGCGCAATGCTCCAGGAACTGAGTTGAATCTGACCAGCTGCCTGCTGCGTCCGGCAGGGGTTCGATGACGTGCACGAGTACAATCTCTGAATAGTGCTCACGCGCGAGGTCGATTGCGCGTTCGAGCGCTGCAAGCGAGCGCCGCGAAAAGTCAGTTGGTACCAGAATTCTTTCGATTTTCATCTTCGTATACCTCGGACTTGCGGCTTTAGCGTCTGATGCTAGTGCAGCGAGTCGAGGGCCAAGTTTAGCTTCAACACGTTTACCCCAGGCTCTCCGAAAAGCCCGAGCCAACGGCCGTGCGTATTGTCCTGAATAAGTTGGCGCACGGCGTCAGGGTTGACTGCGCGGGCCTTGGCGACGCGCTCGGCCTGCAGATCGGCGGCAGCAGGACTGATATCGGGATCGAGGCCGCTGCCCGAGGCAGTCACCAGATCGATCGGGACCTGGGAAGCCTGCACGCCTTCGCTCTGCGTCACATCCTTGATCCGCTTACCAACAGAGTCCATTAGAGCCTTGCTAGTAGGACCAAGATTGGAACCACCCGAGCTGGTTGCGTCATAGCCGTTGCCCGCCGCGGACGGCCGGCTATGGAAGTATTTGGCTGAAGCAAAGCTTTGGCCGATCAGCTCGGAGCCAACGATTGTGCTATCCTGCGCGAGAAGGCTCCCTTCGGCCTGGCGCGGAAACATCGCGTAACCAATGGCGGTCATCGCGACCGGATAAAGGAGGCCCAGGAGCAGCGTCAAAATGACGGTCATTCGAATGGAAATCCATAATTCACGCATCGCGATGGTCTCCTACGCAAGATGCAGCGACACAACGATTACGTCGATCAGTTTGATTCCGATGAAGGGAACGATGAGCCCGCCCACGCCGTAGATTAGCAGGTTGCGAGTCAGAATTGCGGCGGCGCCCAGCGGACGGTATTGCACGCCGCGCAGAGCCAGAGGGATCAGCACAATGATGATTAGTGCGTTGAAGATAACCGCTGACAGAATAGCGCTCTGCGGATTGTTGAGGTGCATGATATTAAGCGCCTGCAATTCCGGATACGCAAGCAGGAACATCGCCGGTATGATCGCGAAGTACTTGGCTACGTCGTTGGCTATCGAGAAAGTGGTCAGCGCTCCGCGTGTGATTAGCAACTGTTTTCCGATTTCGACCACTTCCATGATCTTGGTCGGGTTCGAGTCGAGATCGACCATGTTACCGGCTTCGCGCGCCGCCTGAGTGCCGGCATTCATGGCGATTCCAACATCAGCCTGTGCCAGTGCTGGAGCGTCATTGGTGCCGTCACCGATCATCGCGACCAGCTTGCCCTGGGCTTGCTCCTCGCGAATGAGCCGCAGTTTGGTCTCGGGTGTGGCTTCGGCCTGGAACTCATCTACGCCGGACTCGTGAGCAATCGCGGCCGCCGTGAGCGGATTGTCGCCAGTGATCATGACGGTCTTCAGGCCCATTGCCCGAAGCCGCGCGAAGCGCTCACGGATACCTTCTTTGATAACGTCCTTGAGATGGATGACACCGAGAACGCTAGAGTTTTCGGCGACGACCAATGGAGTGCCGCCGCTCCGTGCGATTCGCTCAACGATTCCCGCCAGCTCCGCAGGCAGCGTGCCGCCATTACCCTCGACAAACTTGACGACCTGGTCCGTCGCACCCTTGCGGATTCGCCGACCGTTCAGATCAACGCCGCTCATCCGCGTCGTCGCCGAGAACGGGATGAACTGCGCTTCCTTGTCGGCGAATTCGCGTCCGCGCAGATTGAAGTCACGTTTGGCCAATGCAGTGATGGAGCGGCCCTCCGCTGTTTCGTCCGCGAGCGAGGCGAGTTGGGCCGCGTCGGCGAGCCGCTCGACTGGCACTTCGAGCATGGGTATGAACTCGGTTGCCATCCGATTACCGAGAGTGATAGTGCCGGTCTTGTCCAGGAGCAAGGTGTCTACATCGCCCGCCGCTTCGACCGCGCGCCCCGACATCGCGAGCACATTATGTTGTACGAGCCGATCCATGCCGGCGATGCCGATGGCCGAGAGCAATCCGCCAATAGTCGTCGGGATCAAGCAGACCAGCAGCGCCACCAGGACTGGTAGCGACAGTATAGTGCCACCATAGAGCGCAAAGGGCTGCAGGCTTACACAAACCAGTATGAATACTAGAGTCAACCCCGCGAGAAGAATGCTAAGTGCGATCTCATTGGGCGTTCGCTGGCGCTCCGCGCCTTCGACGAGGGCAATCATCCGGTCGAGGAAAGTCTCGCCGGGATTAGCGGTAATTCGAACCTTGATCCAGTCGGAAATCACGGTGGTTCCACCGGTGACGGCGCTGCGATCACCTCCACTTTCCCGGATAACCGGAGCGGATTCGCCAGTGATTGACGCTTCATTCACCGCGGCGATTCCTTCAATGACTTCGCCGTCGCCCGGTATTACCTCGCTGGCTTCGACCCGAACGATGTTGCCACGTCGCAACGCCGTCGCAGGAACGATTTGAATCTCGCCGCTCGCCGTAACGAGCTTGGCCTTGGTTTCGGTGCGGGTTTTGCGCAGGTTGTCAGCCTGTGCCTTGCCGCGCCCTTCGGCCATAGCCTCGGCGAAGTTGGCGAACAGCACGGTGAACCATAGCCAAATCGCGATCTGGAATTCGAAACCCGCCAGGCTGCTTCGGGCGCCGAAGAAATCGCGGACGAGAATAATCGTCACCGCCAATGCGGTGACCTCGACCACAAACATCACGGGGTTTCGGATCTGGACGCGCGGGTCGAGCTTTCGCAACGAGTCACCCAGCGCGACTCGGACTATGTTGCGATCCCAAAGAGAAGGTACTTTTCGATCACTCATGGATATTCTTCCGTCGTCCTAGTAGAGGTGTCCCGCCATCATCGCCAGGTGTTCGACAACTGGGCCGAGAGCCCAGCTGGCAAAGAAGGTCAGAGCGCCAACGATCAATACGACCGCGATCAGCAGAACCACAAACACGCTTCCGTTAGTAGGAAATGTGCCGGCGCTCTCTGGTACCGCTTTCTTGTGTACTAGTGAACCGGCGATAGCCAGCACCGGAATCATCATCATGAACCGCCCGAAGAGCATCACGAACCCGAGAGTCCAGTTGTAAAAAGGCGTATTAGCACTCAGGCCCGCGAATGCAGATCCGTTGTTTGCGGCACAGGAGCTGTAGGCGTACAAAATTTCAGAAAAGCCGTGTGGTCCCGGATTCGCAATTCCAGCAAGTCCCAATTTGTTGGTGGCTGCTACAGCCGTTGGCAGAAGTATTACCGCGGGAAAGATTAGGATATAGAGCATCGCCAATTTCATTTCTCGAGATTGAATCTTCTTGCCTAAATACTCCGGCGTCCGGCCCACCATCAGACCGGCGATGAAAACGGTCAGCACCGCCATCACGATCATGCCGGCGAGACCGGTTCCTACTCCCCCGAAGACGACTTCTCCCAAGTGCAAATTCAGCAGCGGCACCAGTCCACCTAGTGGGGTGAAGCTGTCATGCATGGAGTTAACCGATCCGTTCGATGCGTCCGTGGTGGCCGTCGCCCAGATCGCGGAATCGACGATTCCAAAGCGGACCTCCTTGCCCTCCATATTACCGCCGCTCTGGGTTGCGGTTGCGGATTGATCGATACCCAGCTTCGCAAACTGAGGGTTGCCACGCTGTTCGCTCCAGTTCGCGACTGTTACGCCCATCAAGAAAAGCAATCCCATCGCGGCAAACAGCGCCCAGCCCTGCCGCCTGTCTCCTGCCATTTTTCCAAAGGTATGAGTCAAGCCTGCGCCCAGCGCGAAAAGCGCGAGCATTTCAAGCAAATCGGTCAGTCCAGTAGGATTTTCATAAGGATGAGCTGAATTGGCGTTATAAAAACCTCCGCCATTGGTGCCGAGCTGCTTGATCGCGATCTGCGACGCCACAGGACCCTGGGCAATCGTCTGAGTGGCATGCTCAAGAGTCTTAACTTGCGTGTACGCGCTGAAGTTCTGAGGGACTCCTTGCCAGATCAGAATCAGCGTGAACACCACGCAGATAGGCACGAGAACCCACAGGGTTGCTCTGGTCAGATCGTACCAAAAGTTTCCGAGAGTTTTCATCTCCCGACGCACAAAGCCGCGAATCACCGCGATCGCGAGGGCAAGACCTGCCGCTGCCGAGACGAAGTTGTGGAAGGCGAGCCCAGCCATCTGAGTCAGATAGCTCATCGTTGTCTCAGGGGTGTAGCTCTGCCAGTTGGTATTGGTGATAAAGCTAGCCGCAGTATTGAACGACGAATCGGTCGAAATTGCGCCTAGCCCTTGCGGATTAAGTGGCAGCAAACCCTGCAAACGCTGGAGTGCGTATAACACTACCATTCCGACCAGGCTAAAAAGTAACAGCGATGTCGCGTATTCGATCCAGGTCTGCTCCGTCGCTGGTTCAACGCCGCACAGCCGATAGATAAACCGCTCTGCAGGCACAAGTACCGGATCCAGGAAAGTGCGCTCTCCCGCGAACACCCTCGCCATGTAAAGGCCGAGCGGAACGCTGATCGCGATAATGATCAGGGAGAAGAGCGCGATCTGAATGATTGCATTTGAATTCATGGTTCGATTGGTCCTGTCACAACTTCTCAGGATGTAACATCGCGTAAACCAGATAGACTGTCAGCGCGACAGCGCATATCAACCCCAAGAAATTCTCTGCGTTCATAGACTCTCGCATCCTTGTACGTAGGCGAGCGCGATCAGGAAAAACACCACCGTCGAAATCAATACGATTATGTCCATCATGTGTGATTCCTTACCTTTCTGGAATTTTTGAAATGAAAATTGGCCGGTTCAGTCCCGTGATCAGTTTCCCTTTCCTTACGAATGTTCTCCGAAGGAGTACAGAGCAAGGGCTGTGCCTAACAAATTAGCCGTGTGTTTCCTTCTGGAATGGCGGAAGCGGAGCCCAAAGCTATCAAAATGAAAAGCCTGCGAAACTTCATTTTGCATTGCCGGGCGGCAAGCTAGAGAGGACGAATCGGAATCGCGGATCTCGATGGGCGCCCTAGGTGAGAGTTTGCACGTACAAGCGGACCTCATTCCCCATATTACCCGAGGTCCGCTTTGTGGGTCTATTGCGGCTGCCCGTATTTGTTTCTCAGTTCGAGGTTGAGCTGAAGCACGTTGACGAACTTCTCACCGAAGAGCCCGCCGAACGGGGCTCCCGCGTTGGCTTCGACCATCTGCTCAATCTCGCTGCGAACCTGTTTCGGATCGCGCTTGGTATCGGCAGCCCACTTCTGGGAAATGCGATCCAATTGATACTCGGCGTTCTGCAAACTGATATGAGGATCGAGACCCGAGCCTGACGCCATTACCATGTCGGCCGGGACATCCTGCAGGGGTGCATCGGCATGCTCCTGACGCCACATGTCGAAGAAGATCGACTGGATATCCGAACCCTGATTAACGGGCTCAATTGCGGTAGTTGTTTTTCCGCCAGCGCCTTGGTGAGTAACGGCCGAGGGGAACTTGCCAGGGTTCTCTTTCGAGAACGTTTCGAAAAAGAGCACCGCCAGATCAGCGGCCTTTGGATCCGGCGTGCCGGGATTGTCCTTCTTCCACTTAGATACTTCGTTCGGATGCTTCTTGGTCCAGTCGTCAACGTATGCGGCGTGTGTCGGATCGGCACTCACCCAGCCTGTCGCGAGTTCATTGTGAGCATCGTCCCACTGCGCGACGATGTGCGGCTGTCCGCCGAACTTGTCCTGCTGAAACCAGGCCTCAATATCCGGCGCAATCTGCTGACCCTTTTTCGGGCCGTCGCTGTATACCACGATCGGACCAAGCGAACGCGCGACACGATCGCGCAGAGCGTAGTTCGAAGCGGAAAGGTTCGAGGGTGCCGACGCCGATGCGTCGTATGACGCCGCCGACGGCCGCGGCTGAAAATACTCATCCTTGGTGAACGGCTGCGCGATGAGCACCGAGCCGACCGGCTTCCCATCCGGGCCATTGACGATGCTGCCGTTGGCCTGGAAGGGGAAGAAAACCTGCCCAATCGCCCAGAGCACCGCCGGGTAGATTATGCAGACCGTCGGAACGACGAACAGGAATAGCAATAAACTCTTCGAAAAATAGCGTGACATGGCTTTACCTCTCGATGCCTCCCATTAAGAGATCAGGTGTGCTGCGACCATGATCATGTCGATCAGCTTGATTGCGACGAATGGCAGAATGACACCGCCCAAACCCCAAACCAGCAGGTTTCTACGCAGCAGCGCATCGGCACCCAGTGGGCGATAGCGCACTCCGCGCAGAGCGACCGGAATGAGTAGCGGAATGACTATCGCGTTGAAGATGACCGCCGAAAGAATAGCCGATGTCGGTGAATGCAGGTGCATGACATCCATCGCCTTCAGCCATGGTAGCGTCCCGGCGAATAGCGCAGGCACGATCGCAAAGTATTTCGCGACGTCGTTGGCGATCGAGAAGGTAGTCAACGCTCCTCGCGTCATCAGCAGCTGCTTGCCGATCTCAACGATCTCCAGCAACTTGGTCGGGTTGCTGTCGAGGTCGACCATGTTGCCAGCTTCTTTGGCGGCCTGAGTGCCCGAGTTCATCGCAAGGCCAACGTCGGCCTGAGCCAGCGCCGGCGCGTCGTTGGTGCCGTCACCAATCATCGCGACGAGCTTGCCGTCGGCCTGCTCCTTGCGGATGTAAGCGAGTTTCGATTCGGGCGTGCACTGCGCTACGAAGTCATCGACTCCTGCCCTCTTCGCGATCGTCGCGGCGGTGAGCGGATTGTCGCCCGTGATCATGACGCTGTGCACGCCCATCCGGCGCAGGCGTTCCAGGCGCTCGCTGATGCCGGTCTTCAGAACATCTGAGAGTACGACGACGCCGACGATATTGGCGCCATCGGCGACAGCGAGCGGGGTAGCCCCCTGAGAGCCGATCTCTTCGACTGTGGGCTGTAGATCAGCTGGAACGGTCCCGCCTTGACGTTCTACGAAGCGGATTACCGCGTCCGGCGCGCCTTTGCGGATTTGGCGGCCATCAGGAAGATTGACACCGCTCATGCGGGTTTGCGCGGAAAATGCAACGAACTCGGCGCCCTTCGGAGCCGTTACATCCGCTGGAGTTCCGCCATGGTCGAAATGGAGTTTGACGATGGTCTTTCCCTCGGGCGTTTCATCGGCGATCGAGGCAAGTGCAGCGAGACGTCCGACCTGTATAGCAGCGTATTTCCCGACGGACACAAAATCAGTCGCGTGCCGATTACCCATCGTGATCGTGCCGGTCTTGTCGAGCAGCACGATATCGATATCACCTGCGGTCTCAACCGCTTTGCCGCTCTTGGCCAGAATGTTCGCCTGAAGGGCACGGTCCATGCCGGCGATTCCGATCGCGGCCAGCAAAGCACCGATCGTTGTCGGAATCAGGCATACGAGCAGCGCCACCAGGGTGGGAACGTCCGTGCCGAGGCTCTTCAGCGGTTCTGTGATTCCGAGATAGCCCATCATATAGATCTCGGCATTGAGCGCCATTGGCCACAGTGGCACGACAACGATTAGGAAGATTAGCGTGAAGGCGGTGAGCACCAGGCTCAGTGCGATTTCGTTTGGCGTGCGCTGACGAACCGCGCCTTCGACGAGAGCAATCATGCGATCGAGGAACGACTCTCCTGTGGCGGCCGTAATCTTGATGATTATCCGGTCAGAAAGAACGCGCGTCCCGCCCGTCACGCCCGAACGATCGCCGCCTGATTCGCGGATAACGGGGGCTGACTCGCCGGTTATCGCGGACTCATCGACTGACGCGAAGCCTTCAATAATCTCGCCGTCACCGGGGATGATCTGGCCAGCCTCGACCACGACCCGGTCGCCGGGGTTCAGATCGGCGGACGAAACCTCCTCGATAAAATCCTTGCCCTTGAGCCTATAGGCGGGAGTGTCCTTGCGCGCCTTGCGCAGTGACTCCGCCTGGGCACGCCCGCGAGCTTCGGCGAGCGCGGTAGCGAAATTTGCGAACAGCACCGTCAGCCACAACCAGAAGTCCAGTGCAATGAAATAGCTGATCGGAACCTGGCTCACCGATTGACTAAGAACCGCCTGTATGATGAACAGGAGCGTTAATACCGAGCCGATTTCGACGACAAACATGACAGGATTGCGCCACTGAACGTCGGGCCGCAGCATCAGGAATGCATCCTTGATCGCCGGCCACATATGCTCCGGCGCGAACAGAGCCTGGGCTCGCGATCGTCGCGGCGGCACGGGCGGCTGAGGCACGATATTCAGTTCGGGTGGCATAGGTATGTTCCTTACAGCTTCCATTTTCGAGACTTCCTCGATTCAGTACTTCTTGTCTAGCGATCCATCTATGCGCCTGGCGCATCCGACCCAAAGGCGGATTCCTCTAGAACCATTCCGGGCGAACCAGTGCTACGGTCAGGTACACGAAGAGAAAGACACAGGCGGCGGCGGTGACGTAGATCATGACTAACCTCGTTGATTTAGATTTGCTCGCAGGCGTAGAGGAAGGCGAAGCATAGTCCCAACACCGCGATGCCGAGCCCGAAAGTAAGCGGTATCCAAGTCCAAAGATCCATAGTGCGTGCCTCCAAAAATGATCCGTCCGTCTGAGCCTAAATCGTTGATACGAGACAATTCGCTATCCACCAAAGGGCAGCGGTCCGAGATGTTCCGCGACGGGGCCGAGTGCCGCAACCGGCAGGAATAGCAGCGCACCCAGGATCACAATCGTGCCCGTCAAAAGGAAGGCAAACGTCGGTGTATCGTCACGCATGGTCCCTAACCCGAACGGCGCAGCCTTCTTCGCGCCCATGCCCGCAGCGAGTGCGATAGGAGCGATAATCGGAATAAAACGGCTAAGGCAGATGACTATGACCGTCGCGATATCCCATGGACGGCTCGTCGGGGCCGGGCTGGGATTGTCGTTAAGACCCCAGGTATCGCCGAGACCTTCGAAGCCCGAACCGTTGTTGGCGGACGCCGATGAGAACTCGTACATTATCTCGGAGAATCCGTGGGGTCCCGGATTGAACTCGGCCTTCTGCCCCCAGCTAGTAGCCGCAAAAATACCGGTCGGCCACAGAATCATGATCGGATGAATCAGCAGACCGATCATCGCGAGCTTCATCTCCCGGCCGCCGATCTTTTTGCCTAGATACTCCGGCGTGCGACCGACCATCTGCCCGGCGACGAACACACCGATGATCAGAAAGACGAGCATGTTGATCATGCCGACGCCCTTGCCGCCATAGATGCAGTTCACCCACATGCCTGCCATAGGCGAGATAGCGGCCATCGGGTTGAGGCTGTCGTGGGCGCAGTTGACGGCGCCGCAGGTGACGTCCACGGTCATCGCGGCAAAGGTCGCGCCTGCCGAGGTTCCGAAGCGCAGCTCTTTGCTCTCGAGATTTCCCAGATGTTGATCTACCGGGAGCCCTGCGACCGCCGGCAAGACCACAGGTTTCTTCCCACTGGCAGTGGCGATCTCGAAATGTCGTTCTTGGGGATGGGCCGTGATACCGGGATTGGGCTTGTAGGTATCGAAATAGACCGTCCAGACGACCGTGCCGATCATCAGCCCCATCATGACAGAAAATATGACCCAGGCGTGTTTCAATTTGTGGAGCATCCGCCCGTACATTAGGACGAGCGCCATTGGGAACAGCATCATCGCGACGCTTTCGAGAAAATTGGTAAGCGCCGTTGGATTCTCGAACGGATGTGCTGAGTTGGCGCCAAAGAATCCGCCTCCGTTGGTCCCGAGCTGTTTCATCGGAATGAACGCGGCGAGAGGGCCGACGACGATTGTCTGCTGCTTCGCCTGGCCACTATCGGTCGTTCCCATCGCCGCCGGTTCCAGCGTGGGCACAATGTGCGCGGACTTGAAGGTCATCGGCATGCCCTGCTGGAGGCAGATCAGTGAAAAGACAAAGCCGACAGGCAGGAACATGTAAATCATGACGCGCCACATGTCGAGAAAGAATGAGCCGACCTTGTCGGGTCCAAAGCGAAGGGCCCTGATGATCGCAGCAAGGGCACAAAAGCCGATCGATGCCGAGAAAAAGAAATTCGCGATCATCACGAAGATCTGGGAGAAATTGGAGAAGTGAACGTCACCTGACCAGTGCTGGAGGTCGGTATTGGTACTTAACGACATCGCGGCGTGGGCCATCGTCGTCGGCGCCAACATCCCACGGTGCAATTCATTGAGCGGCATCCACGGCTGAATCGCCATGATCACATAGCTGTACGTGAACAGGAGAGCGTTGAAGACGAGCAACGCTACCGTGTATTGCTTCCAATTCAGATTGCCAGTGTCGAGTCGATCCTCGAACCACTTCAGGAAGCCCGGAGCTTTGTACTCACCATTCATGATCCAGGCGAGATAACGGCTGAGTGGAATAGCAAGCAGAGCGGTTGTTAGCAGCATCGAGATTGGGAGCAACCACATATTCATTCTTTCCTCTCGTGGGCCGTCTTATTGGCCCAGTCTCGATCCCCTGAAGCAAGATGTGTGCTCCCCAAGAAGTCAAATAGAATATGGGCAATAAGTAACCGCAATTCCCGCCGAGATGCCTTGATCGCATGCGGTTGCTAAAGTGCTGGTCAACCTCGTTTGATCGCAATTAAAAATTAAATGTCGGAAGTAAGAGTGCGACACGAATACAATGCCGCGTGCTCGCCTTTTGTAGCCAATGGCAAGGTCGGCATCTATCGCAGATTTCGATCGAATGTAGACGCTGAAATGTTAGATTCTGTTGGGTAAGGTCATTTGTCGGAGGATCGAATATCATTCACCTTATTCTGGTGATACTCGCCTCGATCGAAATAGAGGACAAGCCCAACCAACGCAAAGAGCAGTAATAGACCAACAGGCATAACCACCACCTATCTTCGATCGCAGGTGCGGCCCATCCTGCGCAGGGTCCGATCTAGAGTCGCGATCCGCGCGGCCGGAACCATGCTCGCCGTAGTCACTCAATCACTGCGCAATCAGCGCGCGGGGGCCGATGCCGGAGGGTTTGGAACAGCAGCGATACGAGTCGAGCGAGCGGCGGCCTCACCAGTCACAACGACTGGATGATCTAACCTGAGGATGGCGACACTTTCTGGACGAACACTCTCGATCAATTCCCGCGCTATTTGCGTAGCGGCATCGTCCGCAACTGTGAGGTCGATCTTGAGACGCTCGACCAGGTCGAGGACGAACTCGCGACCGCGGTAATGCCGCTGGCGTTCACGGCTGAAGGAACCCGGCAGGCGCCGAATTTCAGTCACGTCGAAGTCGGACAAGTTCAAGGCTTTGGCGGCTTCCGTGAAGCGGTCGAGAGTATCGACATCGATTACTAATTCGATTCTTTTCATCTTCGCACTCAGGTTTGGCCGACCAGCGATTCGGCACGTCGTCTGAGAGTAAATGCATGGCGCGTGCCGAGGAAAAAACCCTGTTCTCAAAAGGATTTCCTTAAGCCGTTCGCGTGCAGAACAATTAATTTTTAAACGAGGCGAGTTTTAATTTTGAAATGTCCCGCCGCCGAACCCGTCCGAATACAAAGCGCAAAAGCGGAAATCCTGAAGGCTTGCACGGCTTTTCTATGGACCCAATCTGGTGCGCCATCGCGACCGCCTCTGGCGCAAGGATTGCTTTAGCATGAAGTCAATGATTTGAGGCGTGTGAGCAGAAGCCATGAAAGCAACCATGACGCTGCGTCGTATTTTTTCTTCTATTAGGTTCATAGCGCCTGTTGCGAAAATTGGTATGCAGATGCCGTTGCTAGTTTCAACGAATGGTTACCGCGAGTTCTATCGAATGCATAACTCGGTAAGGCCCCAATACTCTGGTAGCGCTTTTTCGCCAGAAGAGATGAAGCATAACTTTGCGACCCTAGCGCTCAAGAAGCCCGGCTTCTTTGCACACCGGCCGTATATCCATCTGTGCGTGCGATGCCGCCAGATGTTTCTGGTCAATGAGCACCGCGGCTCGATCGTAGCGATCGATCGCAATCGAAATCCGTTGGCGGAGCCAGAAAACTCAAGACAGGTTGAGACGTTTGCTGAAGGCCCATGCCCGGCGTCAAGGTACCTTCGCAATTCCCCCGACCGCGTCTACCAGCCACGGTCAAATCGAGCATGGTGAAGCTTCGCTTGTTGAGGGCTTTGGTTTCGCTCTGCCCGGAGTTTACAGGACCCAGGGATATTGGAATCGCCAGCAAGAGAGCTCAGGCCATGCTCGCGACTACGCCTCAAGAACTTCGTTTCTAGCAGTCTCACCGCAATATGGCTCGACGAAGCATATGAAGTCGAATCGAGAAATTCAGACGCGCCTCATGACGCCCCTCTTTGGCGCGAAGGTGGACGAGATCTCATCTATGCAAGTGCATCCATTCGATCGCTACACCACGCACGAGAACACCATTGGTGGAAGTGTGCCATCGTCCGCGACGCCGGAAGGCGCGTCTCGCACCAGGCGGAAGATGGCCTTCACCGCGGAGGAAACACGCCATCACTTCGCGATTGAGGCCCTTGAGAAACCTGGGTCCTTCCGCCCACAGCCGTATCTATCTACTTGCGTTCGGTGCAGATGGATTTTTCGGATCAATGATTCGCGCGGTTCGATCATTGCCTTGGACGGGTTGGGCAGGCGTCTACCCGAACCCGAGAATTCCAAACGCATAGTCACCTTTCACCGAGGACCATGTCCTGCCTTTCCAGTCTTCGAGTACCTGATCCCTGAGATTGAGCGCGAAAGTCGACCTGATCGCTATCTCTCGAGATTTGTCGACGCGTTATGCAGTTTCGCTAAAAGCAGAGGTCGAGGCCATCGTCGCGCGGAGCAAACGGCGGCTTCTTAGCACTTGTCAAATTCAAGAACAAAAATGCGTCGGCCGAGTTTCGCCGTCAGGCGTCATTTCATATTGAAATGAGCTGAATCGGGCGATTTGAAATGTCGGTGCTGTCCGCCCAAAAAACTCCTTGGCAGCTCTGATGATTGCAGGCGGCACGCTTGATGCTGAGTTGGAAGGTATGTCCGGCATCACCTCCTCCCAATCGTGTTTGCGAGCCGACTCGATGGCGCAGCCGAATGCGAAGCTGGCCGGGAGTGACCGCAGAAATCACCTCCGGGCGGTCGTTCAAACTCCGGATGGATCAACGAAGACGGCGGTGATGGCCTGCCTAACTGCCCGTAGTTCCGGTAACAGCGAACTGTTGCGCAAGGCCTCCGCGGCGGCGCGCGAACATGGCGCCGAGTTCTATGCGGTCATCGCCAATTCGCCGCACCCCCGATTTGGAAAGGCTCAGGTTCGTGAGCTGATCGACGACATAATCCTTGCCGGATACTTAGGCGCGAAGATCGTACGGCTCGAATCGTCCGACGTGGTCGGCGAGCTACTTCAGTTAGCACGGCAATTAAACGTAGGCCGGATCTTCATTACTCGGGACCGCCGGACTCTGTTCTCTCGACTATTTGGGCGCACGGTTTATTCCGATCTGCTGAGCTGCGGCGAAGGCTTCCGCATCGACGTTGTCGGGTTTGAACGCAGGAACTGATCAATGGGCGAGTTCCTAGTTGTGGACGAAACGCTTGAAGATCCGAGTGGTCTGATGCCGCGCACACCGGGCGAGGTCGTCCCGTTGCTCGAATCGAACGACTCCGTGATGCGACGATTGCTGGAGAAGGCGCAGCGCGCCGCCACCAGCGACGCAACGATTCTTCTCACCGGCGAGAGCGGTACCGGCAAGCACGTTCTTGCGCATCAGATCCATCGATGGAGTCTTCGCGCGGAATGTCCTTTCGTGACCATCAACTGTACCACTCATTCTGAACATCTTCTCGAGAGCGAGTTGTTCGGCCATACGCGCGGTGCTTTCGACGGCGCAATCAAAGACACGCCCGGACTCCTCGAAGCTGCGCACGGTGGATCCATCTTCCTAGATGAAATTGCAGATCTGTCTGCACCCCTTCAGACCAAACTTTTGCACTTCATCAAGGAACAGACGTTCGAAAGGATGGGGAGTGAAAACACGATAACAGTCGACACTCGAATCATCGCCGCGTCGAACCAGGACCTGGTTTCGGAAGTTGCGGCACGACGATTCCGCGAGGATCTGTACTATCGACTTGGCGTGATCACTTTGCGAGTTCCCGCCTTGAGCGAGCGTCCGGGCGACGTTCTGCCCTTGACGATTCGAATACTTGCCGGCTCCACCGTCCGTAACCACCGTCCGAATCTGCGTCTTTCTTCCGAAACATCATCGGCCCTGGTGCGTTATCGATGGCCAGGAAATATCCGCGAGTTGCGCAATGTCATCGAGCGCGCGGTCGTTCTGTGCCCGAGCGACGTTGTGACACCTGAGTATCTGCCTGACCTGCTTTATAACGACCCACGCTCGACCGCTGCCCCATCGACAAGTCTCGATGACATCGAGCGCGAACATATCATCCGCGTGATGGCTGAAAGCCCGACGCTTGAAATCGCAGCAAACAAGCTGCGAATCAATGTCTCGACGCTGTGGCGCAGGCGCAAACGCTACGGACTCAGTTCAACTCTCGATAACCTGAAAAACTAGCGAGCTTCATCTACCGAGATTTCTTCGGAGAGCCTGGGGTAAACGTTTTGAAGCTGAACTTGGCCCTCGACGCACTGCACTAAGGCCAAGCTGAGACTTTGAGGCCGCATGTGTGAGGGGATACGAAGATGAAAACAGAAAGAATTCTGATGGTTACCGACTTTTCGCGGCGCTCACTCGCGGCGCTCGAGCGTACAATCGATCTCGCGCGTGAGCACGACTCCGAGATCGTACTCGTGCACGTCATTGAGTCCTTGCCGTACGGGGTAGGCCACTCGTCAGATCCAACGAAGCTCCTGGAGCATCTAGCAGAGGATGCCCGAAACAAGCTTGCGGGGTTCGCGAAGCGCGCGCTCAGCCTATACCCGAAATGCACCAGCGAACTCCATTTCGGTATCGTCCACCAAGTCATCTCGGAACTTGCCCGAAAGCTGAACGCCGATCTCATCGTGGTGGCGGCCCGCTCGCAGCGCGGACTGCTCGAAAGGATCCTGGGGGGCTTGGCGGAAAAGCTGATGCGCCAAGCGCCGTGTCCAGTGCTCGCTGTTCAGGTCGACGGCGGCGGCGAGAAGGAAAATCACGCGGCATCAGCCTGAACGTTGGGGAACTGAGGGGCCAGGTCCATTCTCTTGCTCAGGAGAGGGCCGTTTTTCCTGTTTCCTTTCCTCCACGCGCTAGGGAACCTCTGCACAAGTCGATCGATATAGGTAGATCGATATAGGTAGAATGAAGTTGATCGATGGATGGGTGCGGAGGTGGAGTGATGAGTGA
>NZ_JBEKFG010000009.1:0-74207 GCF_050013435.1 Binatus sp. (SeqCode)
CTTCGCGCCGAGCTTCTCCGCCGTCCGCCGCGACGGCCAGTTGTCGTCGAGCACCAGCGTGTAACTCAGATACTTCGTGCCCTTGCGGATCAGCTGGAGAAACGCGTACGAAGCCATCGCGAGATTCACTCCGCGCCCGCGCGCCGCTTCGCGCACCCCGATTCCGAGCGTGTTCAGCTTTTCCGAGTGTGCGATCTTACGCCCCGATTCGAGGATCGCCGCCGACGAAACGTCCGGCGTGACGAACAGTGCGCCCACCGCCGCGCCCTCGCGGTACGCCATCACCGAGGTTTCGTGCCCTCCGGTGAAGGCGAGCATCGCATCGAACAGCGTGCCTTCCTCAAGCGTAGTCGGCACGTGACCCCAATGCCGTTTGAACGCGTCGTTCATAACGTCGATGAAATCCGTCACTCGCCGGTCGTTCGCTATCTCTTTCGCCGGCACGATTTCGAATCCTGCCCGCCGCGCCGCTTCGAGCGCGCTCTCGTAGCGTGCGACCAGCTCGGGCGTCACTTCGATCTTGTAATCGACCATCCCCTTCTCGGTCTCGCAGCCCGCATCCTTGAGCATCGAATGGTAGTAGTCGGGATTTTGCCTGAGCAGGTTGGGCGGCAGCAGTTCGTATTCATCGATCACGAAGGGGAAATCGAGCGGGAAGAGATCGCCCACCCGGGCGGCGACGGTGCCGCGCGACTCGAGCCATCGGCACGCTTCGTCCATGACCAACTTGACCGCGTCGCGAGCGCCCGGCATTGCCTCGAACATCACGACGTGGCCCAGCCGTTCGTTCCAATGGCGGCAGTACCGCTCGTCGACAACAGCTACGGCCCGTGCGACCAACTCGCCACCGTCGCGCGCCGCGATCGGGCGTATCGTCCGCCCCTCGCAGAACGGACTCTGGCCCATCAGCAGCGGCAGCTCGATCTCCGCCGACGCGGGCCAGCGGGCGCTGCGATAGGCGTAAACGCGGTCGTGGAACCCGACGAATTCGGTCAGCGACGCATTGTCCTCGGGGATCTCGATTCTGATTGTCATCCGAACTCCAGGAGTGACTTCCGCTATAGACCCGGCGGCCTCCATCTGCAAGTTTGCGGGCCGGTTTCGTTCTGCATCCTTTCCAGCTTGATTCTATCAGTCACAATCGCGCCCCTCACCCCTGCCGCGCGACGGCAGCGCAGTATTAAGCCATTGGCAAGGTGCCGCGCCCGCCAACGGCGGGCGGCCTTAACATTGGGTGCAGGGGTCACCCCTGCTCACCCCTGCCGCGCGACGCAATTCAGCGCGCGCGCCCGATCGCGATTTCAGGAACGAAGCAGCTTCGGGCCGAAGAAGGCCAACCAAACCGCCGAGCCCACAATCCACGCTGCCGCCGCCCATCCGACGTGAATGAAGTAGGTATCGCTGGCATCGGCCGTCAGCCTCGCGCACAGCGCGATCACGAATGCCGCGCCCAGTATGATCACCGCGGGTGGCCTCCCCAGCGCGAGTTGCTCCATGTTCAGATGGCTCATCGCGACGTGAGTGGCTACTCCAAAAGCCATCAGGCTAAAGCCGCCGATATAGAGAATGTGCAGCGCCGGCACGCGATAGTCGGGCCAGATTGCCGAGGCGATCAATCCCACCGGCATCAGCCACACCGCGAGCCACACCAGCTTGCGATGCGCGCCCGGCTTGCCGGGCAGGCGGAATGCCCCGCCGCCGAACCCCAGTCCGATCGCAACTACCATCGCGCGCAGCAGCGGTCCGCTTCGTTCAAAGCCAAGCTGCTCGAGGATCAAGCTCGCAAAGATCGCAACCCCGGCTGCCGCGTATGCTAGCGCCTTCCAGGTTTCGCGAGGCGCGGAGCCCAGGTCTGCGGGTGGAGGTGCGCCGCTCATGAGCGGTAGGACCAGGCTGCCGATGCCAACCGCGAGGCACAGAAACACTCCCTGCTCGACCAGCAGCGCACCAAGCTTGCCGCTCGACGCAACCACGGCGTTCGCGTCGGCCGCGGCGATCAGGGCTGCTCCCGCCAGACCCTGTACGGCGGCGATCGGCAAGAGCACGAAGGCGGCCGGCGGGCGGCGGCCCGCAGCGCGAGCCAAAAATCGACGCAGCGCAAACGCGATGACCAGCACCAACAGCGTTGCGTACGCGATCTCGGCCAAGGCCCACGAGTCGATAATCGCGGCGCCGGTAGTGACCACCAGCGCTGCCACCAACGCCGCCATCTCCATTCGCCCAACTGGCGGGGTCTGCGTTCGGCGCGGCAGCGCCGTGAGTAGAAAACCCACGGCAAACGCCATCATGAACGCCTGCATCTGCACCAGGCCGTGAAATCGGCATGAATAGGTACCAGTGACCCCGGTGGTGTACAGCAGCCAGTGGCCTACAGCGATCCACGCGAAGAGGACGCCGAGCGGAAAGAACAGCCGGAACGGTTCGCTCCGCCAACGCGAGATGGCCCCGGCCGGCTCGAGCGCCGCGCGTTCAACTGGCACAGTGATCCATGAACACGCCCGGCGTTTTCACTTGGCTCTCGATCTCCAATCTGCTCCCCGGCGCGACGGGCGCAAATTTCTTCGGCTCGCCGGGGCTTCCAGTCTGATTCCTGATTCTTACTCGCACGGACGCCGGACGGTTTGCAAACGCAAGCTTCGAGATCGCGGTTGGTCCACGGCCTTTCCACCGGCGCCGGGAGGATTGCGACTAGCTGGCGTTCATGCCGCTTCGCCCGCGAGGTCCTGCGCCCGGGTTATATCCGGCGTTCTGTAAAGACCGAAAAAAGTCTTGAGCGCGGCGATCACGAGCGGGACGACACCGACAAAGATGAAGACCAGATCGCCGGGAAGCCGCGCCCATTCAAGCGCATGCATCAGCGGGCTGTGTCCGAACGCTGCGCTGCGCGCGTGCCAGTATCCGTTTTGCAGCACGTCATAAAGCTGGAGAACGCCGCCCGGGAAAAGATTGCTCACGACCATCATCGCCAGCCCGACGTTCAGCCCCCAGAACGAGACGCGGATGTACTTTTCCGTATCATGCCATCGCTCATCGGGCGTCACCTGCCGGAAGGCGAAGACCATGAGCGCAATCGCAAGCATCCCGAATACGCCCATGAACGCTGCGTGCGCATGATTGGGCGTGAGCATCGTCCCGATCTCGAAGTAGCTCACGATCGGCATATTGATGAGGAAGCCGAACACCCCGGCGCCGACGAAATTCCAGACTCCCACCGCCATCAGGAAGTAAAACGTCCATCGATGCGGCACGGAAATATCCTTGCCGCAGATATCGCATCGGCCCCGCGTCAGCGCGACGAAATCCCACGCGTCGAGCGTAAGCAGCGTTAGCGGCACCACCTCCATCGCTGAGAAGACGGCGCTGAGCGACATCGTGAGCTGCGCCTGGCCGGTGAAGTACCAATGATGTCCGGTGCCGATGATCCCGCTGCCGAGGTAGAGCAGCGCGTCAAGATAGACGACGCGTGACGCCGTTGCGGTGGAGACGATCCCCAGCTGGTAGAAGATGATCGCGACCGCGCAGGTCACGAACAGCTCGAGAAAGTTCTCCACCCAGAGATGGATGACCCAGAATCGCCAGAGGTCGACGACGGTGAAGTTCGACGCGGTGTTGTAAAAGAACGCGGGCACGTAAAAGACCGGAATCGCCACCGCGGCGGCCATGAACAGCGCAGAGAGTTCGCTCGATTCGTGGCCGCGCAGCCGCGGCGCGATCGCGCGGTACAGGAGCACGACCCACAGCACCAGACCGGCCGCGAGCATCATCTGCCACGCGCGTCCGAGGTCCAGGTATTCCCATCCCTGGTCGCCGAACCAGCTCCACAGCCGCCCCATCCACTGATGAACTCCGGCGAATTCGCCAAGCAGGCTCCCAACGACGATCAGCACGAGCGCGACAAATAGCACGTTTACCCACCGGGTCTGCGCGCGCGGCTCATTTTCTCCAATCGCTGGCGCCAGGAATAGTCCGCCCGCGACGTACGATGCGGCGATCCAGAAAATTGCGAGCTGCAGATGCCACGTGCGCAGGATCTGGCTCGGCAGAATCGCGCTGAGATCGATTCCGTAAAAGCTGCCGGCGCTGGCGCGGTAATGCGCTGTGCCGCCACCGACCAGCGCCTGCGCCAGGAAGAGCAGTGCGACGACGGTGAAGTACTTGATCGTCGCCCGCTGGCTGGGCGTCGCCACGCCGGGGAGCATCTTCGGATGCACATGCCCGCGCCGCCGGCGCCATCCGAGGAAGTCGAACCGCCCGAACGCGAACAGCACTGCGGCCGTCGCCCCGAGCAGCGTGATCAAGCTCAGTGCGCTCCATAGCACGGCGCCGCTCGTCGGTACGTTGCCGGCCGCGGGATCGTAGGGGAAATTGTTCGTGTACGAGTAGTTGCGCCCGGGCCGATCCGTGACCGAGGCCCACGCCGCCCATGCGAAGAATGACGTCAGTTCGCGAAGTTGCGCAGAGTCCCCGATGTAGTTGTGCGGAAGGCCGCCATTGTTTTCAGGATCCTTGAAGTATTCCGTCCATAGGCCAATCTGCCGCCGGAAGGACGCAGCCTCGGCCTCCGTGAAGGTGAGAGTCTTCGAGGCCGGGTCGTAGCGATTCTGCTTGAGTAGTCGCGCGACTTCCGCGTCAACGATCAATCGCTGGCTGGGCTGCAGCGCCGCCTGCATGACGAAGCCGTGGCGCTCTGCGACGGTCTCTTCAGCGTCGAGCGCGAGCGTGTGCAGATAGTCAGCGGAGAAGTCGGGTCCGATATACGCGCCGTGTCCCCAGAGCGTGCCGTTCTCCATCAGGCCGTAGCGGAGAAAGACCTGTTGGCCGGCCGTGATATCGCGCTCGGTGAATAGTACAGCCCCGTCCGGGCCAACGACGCGTTCGGGAATCGGCGGCGCGCCGGAATAGGTCAGCTTCGTGAGCCATCCGAGTACACAGAAGCACGCTACGATCATAACAACCGCGGAACGCCGCCACCACGGCGAGAGAATCTCGACCTCATCCATGGGTGACTCCCATTTGTTCGTTAGTGATTGAGACGGAGGCGCCCTTCTTGAGCACCATTGGGCAGGACATTTAACGCATCGTCCTTTACCAGGCTTACGGCGTCACGATCCCCGGACATCCACTCGGCTGTTTCACTGAGACGTGCGATTTCGTCAGCGATCTTAACCGCGAGTTCCGTTTTGAGTCTCCGATTCCCTTCCGCTATAGACCCGGCGGCCTCCCTGTGCAACGTTCCGGGCCGGGGTTGGTCCACGGCCTTTCCACTGGCGCCGGGAGGTGCGGAATAGCTGGTTTCGCTTCTGGCGGGCTGCGGCCGCATGCGGTTCAATAGCAATTGAGGTGTCAGCGATGGCGGAAAGCATAATCAAAATTCGAGTCGAGGGTGAGCTCGCGTATATCGCGCTCAACCGTCCCGAAAAGCGCAACGCGATTAACCAGGCGATGCTCCGCGCGATTCCTGAGGCGATCGACGAGGTCGATCGTCCCGAGGTTCGCGCGATTATCATCTACGGCGAGGGACAGGCGTTCTCGGCGGGCATCGATTTTACCTCGCTCGCCAACGACACTGGCGCGCAGGGGGGTCAGGGCGGCGGCCCCGACATGCAGCGCTTTCGGCGCTTTGTGGCGGAGTCGCAGGCCTCGCTGAACCGGATTGAGAGTATCGAGAAGCCGGTGATCGGCGCGTTGCATGGCTTCGTCGGCGGACTCGGGCTCGAACTGGCGCTCGCATGCGATGCCAGGGTGGCGGCTGCCGGCGCGCGGCTTGGGATGCCGGAGGTGCGAATCGGGCTGGTGCCCGACGTGGGCGGCACCACCCGGCTTACGCGGACGGTCGGTTATGCACGCTCGAAGGAGCTGATCATGACGGCGCGGATGATCGAGGCGTCGGAGGCGGAACGGATTGGGCTGGTGAATCGCGTCGTCGCCGAAGGTACGCATCTGGCGGCGGCCGAAGAGCTTGCGCGCGAGATGGCGCGCAACGCGCCAATCGCGGTGGGGCTGGCGAAGCGGATCATCGACAAAGGCCACGGCCTGGACAAGATGACGTTTCAGGAGCTCGAGCTGCTGGCGCAGAGCTCGCTGATCGGCACCGAAGATTTTCGCGAGGGCGCGGCAGCGCTGGCGCAGCGGCGCGAGCCGCGCTTCAAGGGGCGGTGAGGCGAATCTCGAAGCCGGCCTCGAAGGTATCGCCGGGCGCGAGTTCGCGCATCCCCGCCGCGATCGCACGGGCCGCGAGATTGAAGGCGTCGGGCGCGCAGGTGTACGGCTCGAGCGCGACGACTGGATTATCTTCGGGAGCATAGACGACGAAGTCGCCGAACGCGGGATCGGCGCGAATCTCGAGCGCGATTTTCAGCGACGGATCGATAAGCCGCGCGCGCGGCGCAGATCCATCGTTATTCACTGTTCGATCCGCGATCGGCGCCATGCGGAACGCGTCGTCGTAAGTGTCAGCTCCAAGCCGACGAGGCGCGCGAAGGTCGTACTTGCCCGCCAACCCCTCGGCGGCGCCGGTGGGTATCAGGCGCGTGTCGAGCGGCCATCGAGCGTCGGCGTCGAGCTGAATCAGCATCGCATCGCGCAGGCCTTTGGGATTGAGCGGGGCGTGAAAGTAAGGATGCGCGCCGAATCCGAACGGCATCACTGCGTCGCCCGTGTTGGTAATGCGGGCCTTCAATCTCAGTCCATTACCAACTTCGTAGTCTATCTCGAGCACGAACGGCCACGGCCAGATCGAATTGAGATCCGAATAGTCCGACGAATCGAGCATCGCGGTGACGAAGTGCGGTCCGCGCCGCGTCACGTGAAAGGCGCGTTCGCACGCAAGACCATGGATCGAGTGTCCGCGTGCGGGCTCATTCACCGGCAGCCGATATTCGCGGCCCTTGAACGTGAAGCGTGCGCCGGCTACGCGGCCTGGCCACGGAAAGAGAATCGGAATGCCGCCGCGATGCGGATGCTCGCGCCATGCGTCGGGATTGGCAGGGCCCGCGATGACCTCGAGCGTGCCGGCGCGGTAGCCCAGGCATTGGCATCCGGCGTCGGGCACAATCACGGCGCGCTCGCTATATGCTTCAAGCGTTATGAGTTCCACGGTGATGGTTCAATCCGAGGAGAGTTCAGCCGCAAGAGTTCGGCCCGAGAATCGGGTGCCCCCTCAAGCGGGGTAGGTACATTGTGCGGCGCGATGAAACGGCGAACTACAATCGCGCGCTCGCTGGAAATGCCGGAACTGACTAGTGGTCGCGTCCACCGCGGCGTTCGCCACCGCCGCCGCCGCCGCCACCGCCGCCAGCTCCGCCGCTGCGCGCCTGCGCTTCGTTGACGCGAATCGGCCGGCCCTTGATGTCGCGGCCGTTCAGCTTTTTGATTGCACCTTCGGCTCCCTCATCGGTCGCCATCTCGACGAAGCCGAATCCCCGTGAGCGGTTGGTGGCGCGGTCGATGATGACTTGCGAGCTGTCCACCTTTCCTGCTTCTGAAAACACGTCGAGCAGATCCTGGTCGGTCACAGTCCAAGCCAGATTCCCAACATACAGTCTGCGGCCCATTACACTCTCCTTGCGCGCGACCTGGCTGCTCCGCGAAGTACTCCGTCTGTATCTATAGGCATTCGGAAGCCCGATCGGTGGTACAGACAGCCAAGTGGCGGGGCGATACCTACGGCGCGCATCTAGTCCCAATTCCGGAATGCTTATAGCATCGTGCCAATCGCAAACATAGTACTCGGTACTCTTCCTATCCAATTCCCGAGCTTTATTTCTTCACTTGCCCCAATTGCCAGCTGCTCGCGCGTAGGGCGATACCCGTCCGAAATCCGCCTATCGGTGACCAGAAATTAGGCGCTGAGCCTGCCAGCTTCGAGAAGCAGTTGACAACCTGATAGCGTGAGGGTCTGCTGGCCGATAGCAGTTATGACTACCGAATCGACCGAATGCCTATGGATGGTAATGTATGCATTATGATTCCTGATTGATTTTAAAATCGCTATATCGCACGAGGTCGCCGGCCGGCCATCATTCCCCGAAAGCGCGCCGGCTGGCGCGCAAGTCGGCGAGGATGGCAATCGCGACGGTTATAGACGCTTGAGCCGATCGGCGAAGCGTCCGCAACGTTCGGCCGGACCGCGACGAGATCAAGTTCCTTTTCCGGGACGCGAACCGTGGTTCGCGGGCAACGGCGTCTCAGGGACTACCTGAAATATCGGCGAGTCGATCTGACTATCTGCCAAATAACTTTTAGCGCTGCGTGGAGTAGTCCGACGCCGTCGTGGGCCAGCAACGAGTATTTGCAGATCGCTGGTCAATGGCAAACCGATCAAGTCGGGTGCGCGATCTTCACTTTTTCACTTGTCATTGGCGCCGAAAGACTAAAACAGAAGAGCCATTGAGAACACCGACGCTATATCCAATTGACTGATGTTGATAATGGACAAAATGACTTTGATACTTGTAGGATTAAATTTGCTTGTGTATATTCAAAGTTGATTAGTACTGACCAATTCCCCGAAAGGAGATTACTAAATGCCTCGACAGAAAACCTCGCGCGGAGCCACATCGGCATTCCAACAAGTACAGCGGCAAGCGCGCACTCTGCTCATGAATCTGCGCAAAGACATCCGCTCGAAAGAGTCGCTACTGAGTAAACTCAAAGAAGAGGAAGCGCGGCTGGGATCGTTGATCGGTCGTGGGAGCGGTGGGGCGAAAGCGGTCAGCGGCGGGCCACGCGGCCGGGTCAATTGGCGCAGCGTGCTTTCGGCGCTTCCCAAGCAGTTCAAGGCCGCCGACGTGCGCAACGTGCGGGGACTCAAGCAGAAGCGGCCGTCTGAAATATTTGCGGCGATCACGCGATGGATCGATGCGGGAGCTGCAAGGCGAAGGGCACGCGGAGTATACGAACGAGTCTAACCGGGGCTTCGCGCGCGCCGGCCGCAATGCGGTGTCGCGCAATCAGAGCAGAGTTGAGCGGCGCCGCGAATCATAAGCTGCGCCGTTTTCTATTGCCCGATTCATCTGAAGTTTCGCAGCGTCGTTGTGCATTCCAATTGCGCTGCGAATAAACTCCGCGCCGCGAAGAATGACAGCGACGCAGGGTTGCTATAATCTTTTTTTCGAAACCGCATTGGCGTGCAAAAGAGTCAGACTACATGGCCGTGATGACGATTGAATGGCGGGCGGACACCGTCCGTATGATTGATCAGCGCCTGCTTCCCGCGCGCGAGGTAATTCGAACCTACCGCGACTACCGTGGCGTAGCACGAGCTATCCGCACGATGGTGATTCGCGGCGCACCCGCAATTGGCGTCGCGGCGGCAATGGGTGTCGCGCTCGGCATCAAGGGCACCGCTGGCCCCAAGGCCCGAAAGCGCTTCGCGGTGGTCGCCAGAGCACTCAAGGCCACGCGGCCAACCGCGGTAAATCTGGCGTGGGCGGTGGATCGAATGGGCCGCGCGCTCGACGACAGCATTTCACTCGACGCGGCAGAATTGTTTCGCCGCATGCGCGCGGAGGCGATCGCGATTTACCGGGAAGACCTGGCGGCGAATCGCGCGCTGGGCCGGTTCGGCGCCGAACTCATCGGAAACCCGGCCACAGTGTTGACGCATTGCAACGCCGGTGCGCTGGCGACGGCAGGATATGGGACGGCGCTCGGAGTGGTGCGCGCCGCACGCGACGCGGGCAAAAAGATCCAGGTGTTCGCCGACGAGACGCGGCCATTTTTGCAGGGCTCGCGCCTCACCGCGTGGGAACTCCACAAAGATCGGATACCGGTGACCGTGATCGCTGACAACATGGCGGCGACGGTGCTCTCGCAGAACAAGATCGATTGTGTGGTGGTGGGAACAGATCGCACCGCAGCGAACGGCGACGTCGCAAACAAAATCGGCACCTACCCGCTGGCGGTGATGGCCCGGCGCCACGGCGTGCCATTTTACGTTGCGGCGCCGCTCTCGTCGATCGACCTGGACTGCCCCGACGGCGCGGCGATTCCGATCGAAGAGCGCTCGGGCCGCGAGCTCACCGAGTTCGGCGGCAAGCGGATCGCGCCGAAGGGCGTCAGCACGTTCAACCCCGCCTTCGATGTCACCCCGGCCGAGCTGGTGACCGCGATCATCACCGAGCGCGGCGTCGCGTACCCGCCGTACACGCAGAGTTTGCGCGCGCTGAAACTTGGACGATGATCCGGTTACCCGGCTCGAGCGACGCGCAGCCTACTCATCAAATTGATCGAGATACTCGGAAAGTCCATAGCCAATTTTTCCGTCCCAGTTCCACTCGGTCATACCTTCTGCGATTCGAGTGACTATACCGGCGCGCCGGTTGCGCAGCGGAATCATCGATAGCACTTTACCGGTAATGACTATTGGCGCTCCACCGTCAGCGGTCTCACAGTTCACCCTGATCTTGTCGTGCAGCTGTTGCTCGCCGATGAATTCGGTCTGAATATCGACCTTCACGATACTGAGAATCGGTTGGCCCTTTCGCGCAATGAATCCTCCCGGGAGTTCGCTGCCGTCGCGATTCACCGTAATTGTGGCCATCGCGCCAAGACCCTCATCGAAGTTCATCGTGAGCCATCGGTAGAACTTGGGCGCCTGCCAATAGCGCGGTCCCCAGCTATGATCGCGCAGGCCGAGCCCGTCGATTTTGAACTCGCGATCAACGCCGTCGGTCGTCAACACCAGGTTTCCCGTTGCGTGTCCAAGCTGTTCCAGGTGCCCCTTGGCGAATTGAGCTTCGGGCTTGCCGAATGGCTTCGGCGAGACCCATTGGTCTCCAACTTTTTCGCGTACTTCACCGCCCCATCCGGGAGAAACAGCCAGATAGTCAATTTCGAGCGCCGCTTGCGAGTATGGATTACTTTTGAACGCCTTGGCCGGATCGGCCATCTCGAGCGGATTCTTCAGCATGCAGACTTTGCCATTGTAGCTAACGCGATGGCGTTCGAACGGTTTGACGACTTCGAACCTTGCACCGCCGGCGTCGTGAGCGTTGTTGTCCTTGATCCCGGGCCGCTGAAACATGAAGCCGACGGTTCCGTCCGGAAGGTACAGGCACACCGTCATTTCGGCGTAACCTTCGTTCGCGCGATTACCTAGTCTGATGAAACCGCCGAGGCGCTGACCGCGATCGAAGAAATTATAGTATGCACTTTCGTTGAAATTAGACTCGCCGGTGTTTGGATGCATCAGGTCGTCTTGTTCGAGTAATACCACTTTGATCTCAGACATTAGTCAGATCTCCTTTTGCGGTTTGGCGGCGTTGCGAATGGCGATGTCGCTCTCGAGGTAGCGCGGATTTGCGATACGCAGTTTGTCCTCGACGCTCTGGCGCACGACCGCAAGTACTTCCCCGCGCCACCCACCGTCGTCCGCCTCGCCCGCGCGAATCTTCGCGGTCAGCTCTTCGCCCATACCGGCAGCGGCCGCGCGCAGATCGTCGAGGCTGTGCAGATGCGGCGCATCGTGCCCGAGCAGCCGCGCCAACGCCTTCACCTCGCTGCGAACCAGCGGATCTTCCATTTTTATTTCGCGCGCGACGATTCGCATCACGTTGGCAACCACTCGCGCCTGGAACTGGCGCGCGCCTTCGGTTGCGGGAACCAGTTCGCGATCGACAAAGTCGGCGGCCGCTTCGAGCAATTCAACTGAAGTCGGGCGGTCCTGCATATTGATTACTCACTTTACGATTGACTAATTGGTGAGATGGCCATTGGCGCGAATTACCATGTTGCTATTCGATCAGATTCAACAGTTCGAGCTCGGTCTCAGCAGTCCGCCGTCCGATACTGGCCAATTCGACGCTTTTCAGGAATCCGTCGATATGGGTGCGGGCCTGACCGATGGTGATTATGCCCCAACGCAGATTGCCGAAGACCTCCCAGAATCGGGCCGCTTCGGGATCAACGGCGGTGCCACTGGCTTTTTCGTAGGCATGGAAGAAATCCTCGCGGGAGCCAAGCCCTCCGACCGGCTTTTGATCATTGCCGAAGCGCCACGCCCGCACGCACATCCAGCCGACATCCTCCATGGGATCGCCGAGATGCGCCAACTCCCAATCGAGGATCGATCGCACGCCTTCGGGACCAAAGACCACATTGCCGATTCGATAGTCGCCATGCACGAGCGTCTTGCGCGCCATTTTTGGAACGCGCTTCAGGAGCCATCGGAATGCCAATTCGAATGCGGGATGCGGCTCGAGCGCCAGGACTCGAAAGTTTTCCTGGTAGCGTCTGACCTCGGTCAGCGCCGCGTTGTCGCCCGGCTCCTCCAGGAAGTCGAGCTTGTGCTTGACGGGATCGATTCGATGAATCTTTGCGAGAATTTCAGCGAGTTGCGCGGGCATCACTTCGCGCGCGCGGGCGTAAGTGTCGTCGCGGAGCAGGCGACGCGCCAAAGTTTCCCCATCGATCCGCTCCATGATGAAAAATGCGGAACCGAGAACGGCCGGGTCTTCCGAAACCCAGAACACCTCGGGAACCGGGATGCGTTCTTCGAAGGCGGCGCGGATCACCATGAACTCGTGACGGCGGTTGCTGGAGATATTGTGGGCGCCGGGGTCGCGCCGCAGCACCATCGCGCGCCGACTCGTTTCGCCGCCGCGCTCCATCGCGCATTCGAACGACCAGATCTCGCGCGACGCGCCGCCAGGCATCTTGCGAAGATTCTCGATCGCAACGCTGTCGAAACGGCCCTCGCGGCGGATGAAGCCGGTCAGCCGCCGAATCATTTCGCCGGGTTCCATTTTCTCCATGGCGCGCACTCACTCCCGAACCAGTAATGAGTATCACGATATTTCCCCGCTGCGCATACCGAGCGACTGACCCGCTCGACTGTCAGGCGCGATGTCCCGCTTTCTGCGCAATCCCATCACCGAGCAGGTTGAAGCCGAGAATCGAAAGCCCGATCGCGAGTCCGGGCGCGGTCGTAAGATGCGGGGCGACGAGCAGGAACGCGCGGCCGGCATCAAGCATGTTGCCCCAGCTGGGCGTGGGTGGCAGCGCGCCCAAACCCAGAAATGAAAGCGCGGCTTCGGCGCCGATAATTCCGCCGATTCCGAACGTCGCCTGCACGGCGAGCGGTCCAACGACGCCGGGGATCAGATGGCGCATCAGCAGGCGCGACCGACTGGCGCCCAGGCTCTCGGCGGCGAGAACGTAGTCGCGCTCGCGCAAGGTCAGCACTTCGCCGCGCACGATGCGCGCGTAGCCGGTCCATCCCATCGCAGTCAGCGCGATCGCAAGATCGATCAGACCCGGTCCGAGGATCGCCGCCAGCGCGATCGCAAGCAGGATTCCCGGAAAGGCGAGGACGATATCCACGCCGCGCATTATCAGGTTGTCGATTCGCCCGCCCGACAGCGCGGCGGTTGCGCCAACCAGGCTGCCAACGACCAGCGAAATCGCAACGACGACGGTGGAAATCGAGAGCGAAAGCCGCGCGCCGGAAAGGACCCGGGCGAGCACGTCACGGCCGAGCGCGTCGCAACCAAACGGATGCGCGCGGCTAGGCCCGGCGAGCGTGCTGGCAAGATCGATCGACAAAGGATCGGTGCGCAGCAGCATCGGGCCCAGGATCGCAGCGACGGCGATCGCGGCAACGATAGTCACTCCAATAGCCAGTGACGGATTGCGGACTCGTACGATCATGAGATTCTCACCCGCGGGTCCACGATCGCATAAACGAAATCGGTCGCCATGTTCACGATCACGTAAGTCATCGCGAACGTGAGTACGCATCCCTCGACTACCGGATAATCGCGCGCCCCTATCGCGCTGATCAGCAGGCGGCCGATACCCGGCCACGAAAAAATTATTTCGGTGATGAGCGTGCCGCTCAGCAGCCCGCCCATCTGGAGTCCGATGACGGTCACGACGGATGTGAGCGCGTTTTTGAGGCCGTGGCGAACAAGAGCGGCACGCGCGCTCAACCCCTTGCTGAGCGCGGTGCGCATATAGTCGCTTTCGCGCACGCGAATCAGGCTCTGGCGCAGCATCCGCGCAAGGATCGCGGCAAGCGCGGTGCCAAGCGTCACAGCGGGCAGAACCAGATGCAAAAGACCCCCGCGGCCGGTGAGCGGCAACCAGCGCAGGTCCAGTGAAAACAAAATCATGAGCAACGGGCCGAGGTAGATGTGCGGAATCGAAATGCCGACAATTGCAAATCCCATCGCGCCCAGATCGCCGGCGCCGCCGGGATTCGCCCCCGCTATTATTCCCAGCGGGAATGCCAACAGCACGGCGACCAGCATCCCCGCCGCAGCGAGCTCGATGGTGGCCGGGAACCGTTCGGCAATGAGACGCGAAACCGGCTTGCGATATGCAATCGATTCACCCAGATCGCCGACGGCGAGTCCGCCGAGATATGCCGCGTACTGGACCAGCAGCGGACGGTCGAGGCCCAGCTGATGCCGCATCCCGACAATGTCGGCGGGCGCAGCCGTCTCGCCAAGCATCGCAACCACCGGATCACCCGGCACCAGATGAATAATCGCGAACGTCAGCGTCGCCACGCCGAGCGTGACGGGCACGAGTGCGAGCAAGCGCCGGACCAGGTAGTTTATCACTGGATCAATCCGACGGTTCTCCGCCGCCGCCGGGGCCTCTGAGCGTCACCGTCGCGAGTGAGCGGAAGCTGCCATTGGGATACGCATCGAAGCCGACCAGCCGCCGATTCATCACGGCCACATTGTCCACCCACCACAGCGAAACGTACGGCAGTTCCTCGGCGGCGAGTTGCTGCACCTGACCGTATATTTTCTTCCTCGCTGCCGGATCGACAGTACTCATTCCCGATTCGACCAGGCGATCCATCGCAGGGTTCGAATAGTAACCCCGATTCTGTCCATGGGGTGGCGTCTTCTGCGAATCGAATACCATGTAATAGCTATTCGGATCGTTGATTCCGACCCATTGCAGCGAGGTCAGGTCGAAACTTCCGGCTTGGATGTCGGCATAATAGGTGGCGAAGTCGAGCGTCCGGATTGTCAGCTCGATACCCACTCGCTGAAGCATCGCCTGAAAGACCTCGCCCAGGCGCGCGCCTTCCGGAGTTGTCTTGTATTCGAATCGGAGCCCGCGCATCCCGTTGCTTCCGGCCGCATAGCCGGCCTGATCCAGCAGTTGACGCGCTTTTGATGGATCGTAGGAATAGGCAGTGACGTTGCCCTCGTATGCCCAATTCTCGGGTGAGAGCATACCAGTAGCTACCCGCCCGGTACCACGCAAGATGGTACTGACTATTGTATTGCGGTCGATCGCATAGGCAATTGCGCGACGCACGCGTAAATCGCGCAGCCGGGGATCGCGAAAGTTGAAGGACAGGTACTTGTAGGTAGTACCGGGAGTTCTGCTGACCTCCAGAAACCGGTGCGATCCGAGCCACGGCAACACGTCGTACTCGATATTGTTTCCCGAGAAATCGCAAACGCCCTCTGCCAGTTCGAGCGCGCGCACGGTAGGGTCGGGAACGATCTTGAGCAGGATCGATCGTGGCGCGCCTGGCGGATAAGAAGAATAGGGATTGCGCTCGAGCCACGCGGCTTCATCGCGCGCGTAACCAGCCATCTGAAACGGGCCGCTGCCGATGGGAGCGGCTGCGGTTCCTTTCGAGGGCAGCGGAGTGCCTGCGGGCACGATACCCTCCGTCGCCAACTCAAGGGCGGGCGCGTAGGGATGCGCGGTGGTCATGACGACGGTGTAATCGTCGGGCGCGTCGATTGACTTCAACTCCTCGAGGCCGGCCCGTTTCGCCGACATCGACTCTGGCGCGCGAATCGAATCGTAAGTGAATATTATGTCGCGCGCCGTCAGTTCGCGGCCGTCGCTGAAGCGTACCCCGTGCTTAAGATGAAAGACAATTTCCGTTGGCGAGGGACGCTCGATGCGGTCGGCGAGATGGCCGACGAATTGGCCGTTGCGATCGGTCTTCACCAGCGAATCGAAAATAAGTTCGTTGATACGCGACGAGGTCGCATCGGTCGCAAAGCGCGGGTCGGTCGAGGCCGGCGAGGTTTCGATATCGACCTGGATCGTCCCGGGCGAACGATCGGCGCGATAGTGGCCGCAGCCCGCGAGCGCGACGAGCGCCGCCGCAATCTGCGCTGCCAATCGCAGCCGAGCAGTGTTTTCGCTGATCCACACGGTGAGCACGCCGTTTCGGGTTATTCCCGATTGGCGCGATAATAACAGAATCAACGCGAGACTTTCGCACATCACCGCGTACGAGGTGACGATGAGCAAGGATTGGCGCGCAAAGATTGGGCTGTCCCAGGGCGACCTCACGGACGCGGATGTTGATGCGATTGTGAATGCCGCGAACAACGACCTGATGCTCGGCGGCGGCGTCGCGGGCGCGATTCGCGTCAAGGGCGGGCCGGAGATTGCGCAGGAATGCGACCGGATTGGGCCGATTGCACTGGGCGAGGCGGCGATTACGGGCGCGGGACGGCTGCGTGCGCGGCACGTAATTCACGCGGCGAGCATGCGGCTGGGAGAATCGACGTCGCAGGCGAATCTGCGCGCGGCGACGCGCAACTCGCTGATGCGCGCCAATGAGAACTCGCTCAAGTCGATCGCATTTCCGGCGATCGGCACCGGCATCGCGGGGTTTCCAATCGAGCGATGCGCGCGGGTGATGCTCGAGGAAGTGCGCGCGCATCTCGGCGGTTCGACGACGCTCGAGCGTGTGGAATTTGTGCTGTTCGATCGCCCCTCGCTGGAGGTCTTCGAGCGAGTGCTCGCGGCGATGAAGGACTAGTGGGCGGCCGTAGCGCTGCTGGGTTGAGTGCGGCGCAGCAACAGGAAGGTAGGAATCAGAAATATCACTGTAATAGCCAATGTGCGGTAGATGTCATTGAACGACAGCATCATCGCCTGGCGCTGGATCATCCCGTACACCATGCCAAGTCCCTGCTTCTGGCCAGTGAGTATTTGCGGCATATAGTCAAAGCTGCGCGCGCCGGGAGTGAGGCGCGCCGCCGCGCTCATTTTCCACGCGTCGAAGGCGGTGAAATGCTCGACCAGGTAAGACTGATGCGTCTGCTCATGATCCACGAGCACGGTCGTCATGTATGAGATGCCGATCGCAGCGCCGGTGTTGCGCATCATGTTGTAGAGGCTCGCGGCGTAACCGACGCGCTCGCGGCTGACGCACGAGAGCGTAGTGGCGGACAGCGTAGGGAAAATCATGCCCAGCCCGACTCCCATGACGAGGCTGGGCCAGGTCACCGCCCACGTGCTCACTTGAGTGTCCCATCCCGCCATCGTCCACAAGGCGATAGCCATTATGGTGAAGCCAACCCCGATCAACGGACGCGTATCGTAGCGGTAGCGCCCAAGCTGTCCGACGATCAGCATCGCCGCCATCGTGCCAAGTCCGCGCGGCGCGAGCACCAGACCCGCCTTCCACGCGCTGTAACCCATCAGCTCCTGCAGAAAAATGGGATTCAACAGTCCGGTGCCGAACAGCGCGAAGCTCATCGCCACCATCAGCATCACGGAGATCGAGAAAACGGGAATCCCGAGGATTGAAAGATCCAGAATCGGTTCGGTGGTGCGCAATTCGTTGATCGTGAGTCCCACCAGGCAGATCGCGGAAAAAATTGTACCCCAAACGACCCACGGCGAGCTGAACCAATCGGCGCGCTGGCCGCGATCGAGCACGAGCTGCCCCAGGCCGAGCCCGACGACGAGCAGGATGATTCCGGTGTAGTCGGTCTTGCCGCCCTTGACGCGGCGGGTCCGCAAGTACGCGGGGTCGTGAACGAACGTCCAAACCATCAGGAACGCGGCGGCCCCAACCGGCAGGTTGATATAAAAATTCCAGCGCCAGTTCCAATTGTCGGTGATCCATCCGCCGAGCGTCGGACCCATGATCGGCGCGACCATCAGGCCCATCCCCCACGTCGCCATCGCGAGTTGCTGTTCGTTGGGCGGGAATGTCTCCATCAGGATCGCCTGCGACGACGGCACCATCGCCGCGCCCGCCGCGCCCTGTATCAATCGAAAGATGACCATCTGATCGAGTGATCGAGCGGCGCCGCACAGGCCCGAGGCGGCGACGAACACGGCGACGGACATCATGAAGTAGCGCTTGCGGCCGAAGCGCGACGAGATCCATCCCGTCATGGGAATCATGATCCCGTTGGCGACCAGGTAACTGGTGAGCACCCACGCGATCTCGTCGACGCTCGCCGAGAAGCTGCCTTGCATATGCGGCAGCGCGACGTTGACGATCGACGTGTCGAGCACCTCGAGCGTCGTCCCCAGCATCACGGCCAGCGCGATCAGCCACTTGTGGCTGGAGGACCCGTACTCGGGATAGTCGGTTCCAATCGCGGATGAGGCTGGGGCTGCCAAGCAAATACGTCCGTGCGGCGTGTCCGGCTCAGATTAATCCCGATGGATTTGCGATGATACAGCGAAAACATTTTCGACATTGGGCGTTCATCGCCAGGTCGCGCGGCTTGCGCTCAAGCTGTTCGACGCGACGGCGCCGGTTCTGGGGCTGCCCAGGTCCTCGCGGGAACTGCTTGAATTCGGGGCGTTATTACACGATATCGGCCACGCGATTGATCATGACCGGCATAATCGCCATTCTTACTACCTGATTAAAAACGCGGAGTTGTTCGGCTTCGACACTGACGAAATCGAGGTCATCGCACAGGTGGCTCGCGGGCATCGCAAGCAAGCCCCCAAGCTCGATTCGCCGGATTTGAAGCCGCTTAGCCCCGCCAAGCGCCGTGTGATCAGAGGCCTCGCCGCGATTTTGCGGGTCGCGGACGCGCTGGACCGAAGCCACTTCGGTGTGGTTAAAAACATCGAGGTCAGATACTCACCGGGCCGTTTAATCGTTGGAGTTGATTCGAAGCGCGAGAAGGCCGACCTCGAGCTATGGACATGCCAGAGAAGGACCGACTTGTTGTCGAGACTGCTGGATCGCCAGGTGATCCTGCAGCGCCGGAGTTGCTTGCCGCTGTACCTTCCACCAACGGCGACGCTGGTCCGTCCGCAACCGGACGTAAGCCTGCGCCCGGGACCGCGCCCAAGACCCTGCTCGAAACGCCGCATCCGTATCGCGGACGATTGATCTGCGTCGAGGGAATCGACGGCTCGGGCAAATCGACGCAACTGCTGCTGCTCGAGCGATGGCTGCGGTCGCGCGGCTACCCGGTGCATTTCACCGAGTGGAATTCGTCGCGGCTGGTGCGGCGTTCGATGCAACGCGGCAAGAAAAAAAATCTGCTGACGCCGACCACTTTTTCGCTGCTGCACGCCGTCGATTTCGCCGATCGGCTGACCTATCAGATCCTTCCCCCGCTCAAGGCCGGCATGATCGTGCTCGCCGATCGCTACGTGTACACCGCCTTCGCGCGCGACGTGGCGCGCGGCGTCCATCCCGAGTGGGTCCGCGCGGTTTACAGCCCGGCGCTGCGCCCCGATTTGACGCTCTACTTTCGCGTGCCGATCGACATTTCGCTCGAGCGGCTGCTGGCGGGCCGCGCCAAGCTCAAGTACCACGAGGCCGGAATGGATGTCGGCCTCTCGGCCGATCCGGTCGAGAGCTTCCGCATATTTCAGAGCCGCGTGCTCGAAATTTACGATCAACTGACGCTCGAGTTCGGGATGCGTCCGATTGACGCGACCGCCGAGATCCCCGATCAACAGAGAGTCATACGCACGATGGTCCAGGAAATTCTTCACAACTACGACCGCAATCGAGCGAACGGAAAAAATGGCGTCACATCCCACTCGCGCTAAGAGCTGGTACGGCCACGGTATGCCGTACCTCGCGAAAAAACGGCTGCCCGGCCACTTGATCGCGATCGAAGGAACCGACGGCGTCGGCCGCTCCGCGCAGATTGAACTGCTCCGGCCGTGGCTCGAACTCGAAGGCTACGCCGTCAGCAACACCGGATGGACGCGCTCTCCGCTGCTCTCCGAGACCATCAACGAGGCCAAGGCCGGCCATCGGCTGACGGTCACGACCTTCTCGCTGCTCTACGCCGCGGATTTTGCCGATCGTCTCGAGCACGAAATCCTGCCGGCGTTGCAGGCGGGCTTTATCGTGATCGCCGATCGCTACATGTACACCGCCTTCGCCCGCAACTCCGTGATGGGCGCCGATCCAAACTGGACCCGCGAGGTGTTCGGGATGGCGCTGGTGCCCGACCTGGTCCTCTACCTCGACATCGACGTCGAATCTCTCATCCCCCGCGTGATCATGGGCAAGGGGATGGACTACTGGGAATCCGGGATGCATCTCGCGCTCGGCATCGACTTGTTCGATTCATTCGAGCGCTACCAGGGCCGCCTGATCGACGAGTACCGGCGCTTGTCCGGTGAGTTCGGTTTCGTCTCGGTCGATGCGCGTCTTCCGATCGAGGAGCTGCAGGGCGAGCTTAGAAAACACATCGCCGAATATTTGTCGGGTGCCAACGACAGGTCGCGTCGCGATTTGGCCGACAGCCGCGCATCGACGCGCAAGGAATAGCACGGTGGTGGAAGCCTCGCGCTCCGATGCGCCGCCGCGCAGGCTGACGCTCTCCCCCGGCGAAACCGTCGCCGACGCCGCGCGCAAAGCGATCGCGTTCGGCGCTCAATCGCTGTTGTGGCATCAGGACGCGGCCGAGTCCGGCGATGAGGAGCCGCTGCATCAACTTCGCGTCTCGGCGCGGCGCCTGCGCGCGTCGATCGAACTGTTCTCGAATCTCATCTACGCCGCGCAGCTCAAGCTCTACCGGCGCGACATTCCGTGGATCGGCGCTCAGGCCGGCGCCGTCCGCGAATGTGACGTGACGGCGGCGTTGATCGGCGCTCGCGCCGCCAAAATCGATCCCGATCTGAAAGCCGCGATCGCTCCGATGGTCGAGGCGCTCGACCAACGGCGCAAGTCCGAGCACGCCAGGCTCTATGAGCTGCTCGCGTCGAAGCGCTATCGGAACCTGATCGCGAAACTGTCGCGGCCGGCGATCAAAAAAATCGGCGCCGACCGGGTGCTCGGCGGCGTCGCCGCCCAGTTGATCAGGCCGGCTACGCACGGTGCGGCGCGTCTTGGCAAAAAACTTGACCGTGACGCCCCGACGCTGGTTTTCCACAAGCTCCGCGTTCGAATCAAGCGGCTGCGCTACGAGCTCGAGATGGTCGCGCCGCTGGGTGGTAAGCGCCATAAGAAAACCCTGGCGCGGCTCGAGGCGCTCCAGGAGCTGCTCGGGCTTTATCACGACGTCACGGTGGCATCCGCCTGGCTGTTGTCGTATGCCGAGACATCCGCCGCGCCGCCCAGGACCATGCTCGCGGCCGGCGCGATGATTCAGTCATTGGATAGCCGCGAAAACAAACTGCGCCGGCGATGCGTCAGAGCGTGGCGTCGGTTCGAGCGCTCCGACGCGATTCGCGATACGCTCGAGGAAATTCGACGCGCCGGTAGATTGGCGCTGATGCCGGTGAGCGCGCCCACTGCGGCTGCGGATGCAAGCGGATCTGATCTGCCGAATCGGTCGCAAATCGCGCGCCGCGAGCTCGAAGACCCACCGCAGTCCAATCACAATTCGATGAACTCGCAATCCGCCACGGAAGCAATCCCCACGGAATAAATCCAATGATGCTCTATATTCTGCGTCACGCGACCGCCGAAGAGGCCGCATCGAGCGGCGACGACGGCGCGCGCAAGCTCACCGAACGTTCCAAGGAAAAAATGCGCGCAGCCGCCGCCGGTCTGCGCGCGATGGGTCTGAAGTTTGATGCGATTCTGACCAGCCCGCTCGCGCGCGCCGCCGAAACCGCCGAGATCGTCTCAGCCGCCTACGAAAATACTCCGCCGCCGCAGGTGTTGCCCGCGCTCGCCACCGGTGTGGCAGCCGCCGACGCGGTGACCGCGCTGCGCGCATTTGCAAAGCATGGCGAGGTGATGATCGTCGGACACGAGCCGCAACTGAGCGCCATCGCGTCGATTCTGCTGGCCGGCGCAGCCGACGTCACTCATCTGAGGTTGAAGACCGGGGGATGTATCGCGATTGACCTGCCCCCGCGCTTCGAACGCGGCGGCGGCGAGCTGCGCTGGATGCTGACCCATCGGCAATTGCGCCAAATGCGCAAATAGCGCCCCCCACCCGTCGCGTTGCGGCTGTCCGCCTCTCCCGCCTGACAAGTTCTGACAGGGACGAAGTCCCGCATCCTCGTCCTGACGTTGGGTGCAGGGGTCACCCCTGCCCAGGGAAGTGTGAAACCCACGGCGGGTTTCACATTTAATAAGGTGATTTATCCTTTGTAATCTTTCGTAAAGAACTGACGACCTGCCGCATGCAGATCTCCTGTCGGATCAGAAAATCGGCAGCCGGACTCCCGCCGTGACCATCGCGCCGCTCGCAACGCCCATCAGCGCCTCGCCCGCCACCAGACCGGCCGCGAGCAGAATGCCAGGCCCGCTCTCCGCCTCTTCTTCGGATCCGAAAAGCGAGTGCGCAAGCGCGCCGATAAAAATCGCCAAGCTGAGGCCGAACGGAAGATACAACCCGATAGCGGCGGGCATGATCGGCGTGCGCCACTTCGATCCGCGGCGTTCCAGGTAGCGATCGCTGAAGCCGAGCATCGCCGCGAGTGCGGCGCCGGTCGCGATCGTTCCCAGCGGCAATCCGCCGTGAAAAACTCCCTGCGTCACTTTCGCCATCAGAAACGCTTGCGGAGCGGCAAGCGCGCCGGCTCGCGCGGTCGCAGTGCCCGCTATTCCGTAGCCGGCGATCAGCAGGTTCAGAATCGGCGCCATCAGGAATGACGATGCGATCGCGCCGACCAGCACGCCAATTTCGAGCGAGCGCGGCGTCGCGCCGACGTGATAACCGGTCGCGAGGTCGTGCATGGAATCACCCGCCATCGCAGCCGCCGTGCACACGATCGCGCCCGCAAGAATCGCCAGTTGCGGTCCGACGCTTTGCGACACGCCGGCCAATTTGAGAAACAGCGCCACGGCGAGCAATACAATCACCGTGACGCCCGAGACCGGATTGTTCGACGCGCCGACTATTCCGGTCAGATAGCCGGCGATCGCCGTCGCGAAAAAACAGATCACCGTCAGGATAACTGCCAGCGCCACGCTGAGCGCGACTTGCCCGCTCAGCCCCAGGCAGATGGCGAAGATTACCGGAACGCAAAGCGCCACCGCGGTCAGCACCGCGCGCGCCGCAAGATCGGTATCCTCGCGGGCCGTCGCGACGGCTTGCGTCGAGCGCACGATGCGAATGCTGTCGGCGATCGCCGATGCGATGCGGGTGCGCAATCGCCATAGCGTCACGACTCCGCCGGTGAGCATCGCGCCGACCCCGAGATAGCGCACCTGGCTGCTCCACAGTTGCGACGCGGTCGTGGCGGCGTCGCCCGTTGGGTATCCGGGATGAAACGCCGTGAGCACGGGAATCGCGACCAGCCACGCGAATGCTCCGCCGGCGAATACCAGCGCTGCGATCCTGATTCCTATTATGTAGCCGACGCCGAGCAGCGCCGCCGAAATATCGAGCGACCCGGCCACCGCGGCGCTGCCGACCCATCGCGCGCCCGAGACCGCGCCGGGAATAATTCCGGCGATGTCCTGGAGGGCTTTGAGAGCCGCCGAGATGAGCCCCCCGATTACGAGCGGGCGAACATTTGCCTGTGCATCGCCGGCGCGAAGCACCTGCGCGCACGCTACCCCTTCGGGAAACGGCAGCCGCTCCTCGACGATGTACGCGCGGCGCAGGAAGACCACCATCAGCGCGCCCATCGTCGCGCCAACGACGCACAGTGCCGTCACCTCGACGTACGGGATCGTCCTGACGCCGCCCAGAATGACCAGCGCCGGAAACGTGAAGATCGCGCCGGCGGCGACCGCCTCGCCCGCCGATGCGATCGTTTGCACCACGTTGTTCTCGAGGATCGTCGAGCCGCCGAGAATCCGCAGAATTGCCATCGAGATGACGGCGGCCGGGATGCTCGCGGATACGGTCAAGCCCGCGTACAGGCCGAGATAGGCGTTTGCCGCGCCGAGGATCAGCGCCAGCGCGATGCCGAGCGCGATACCACGCAACGTCAACTCGCGCGGCGCCGCGCTCACGCGGGACGGCTCTGGATTTGGAATTGAATCGTCGCGCTGCACGCCCGGCTTAGGCCGTGAATCTGAACGAGTCGCCCTTCTTCACGATTTTTCCAGCCGATGGCGTGGCAAAATGCGTCCCGAAAACGACGACGTTGGTGTCAGCGTACTTCTCGCAGAACGCGCGCCGGGTCTTCTTCGCCATCGCGCCGTCGGAATCGAATCCGTCGTCCCATTCGGGATATCGGCATTGAATCGGATGATGCATCAGGTCGCCGGTGATCACCGCTTCATTCCCTTTCGACGAAATCCTCACGCTGTGATGTCCGGGAGTGTGGCCGGGCGTCGGCTCGAGCCATACTTCGTCGGTGACGCGAAAGTTCGAGTCGATCAGATCGGCCATCCCGATATCAACAATCGGACGCACCGAATCCTCGACCGGATCGCGCATGTCCTTGAGGTCGAACTTCGACCAGTAATCCCACTCGGTGTCGCCTATCAGGTAGCGGGCGTTGGGGAACGTCGGCACCCACTTGCCGTCCTTGAGCATGGTGTTCCACCCGACATGGTCCACGTGCAGATGCGTGCAGATGACGCGATCGATCTGGTCGCGCGTGTGACCCGCTTTTCCCAGGTCGCTCAGAAACGGCAGCTTCAGATTGCTCCACGCCGGGTTCGAACGAACCTTCTCGTTGCCGATGCAGGTATCGACGATGATCCGCTTGCCCTGCGATTCGACCACCAGCGCGTGGATGCTCATGCGGAGCTTGCCCTTTTCGTCGGAGAAGGTGGGGTAGAGCCAGTCGGCTTCTTTCAGGACATTCTCGCCGGTGGCGTTGGGCAAGATGAAGGTGCCCGGCCATGGCGCCTCGCTTTCGATGATCCGGGTTATTTTGACGTCGCCGACTTTGAACTGGTTCATACCGATCCTCCCGTCTCGCGGCTAACTTAGCCGGATTTCTGGAGATTCGCCAAACATGGAATGTCCAGGCGAGGCGTTTTCCTCGCCAACGATTCGCTCTCGGCGCCGAATGATAATGTGACGGAACTGAGTATCAAGGGGAACCACGAGATTAGCCGGGGGCCGCTTGACATATCAGGTTGTCAGACGGCACGCTTGATCGGAGATAGAGTCCGGCGGCGGTCATCCGTGCCGGGCAAGATCTGATGCTATCCAGGTTTCACAAATCCGGCACAGTGGCGGCGCGCGCGATCGCGATCTTCGGCGCGGCGCTGATACTCGTGTCGCAGGCGATTGGCTCGGCTCATTTTCATGCGGGCGCGGCTTCGCGCAACGGGGTTGCGGTCGCCGAGTTCAGCGCCGACCCGGGGTTCTGTCCGGTTTGTCAACTCGCGTTGCATTCGCCGGGCTCGGTTGCATCGACGGCGACCGCCGCGCGTGGACCGGCGATAGCCGGGACGATATTCATCGCCGCGCCGATCCGATCCGAGTCGCCGGTCCTCTCGGCCGCGCGCGTGCGTGCGCCGCCCGTATCGCTCTAAGCCCCCTTTTCGACACATCCGAATTGTTCTGGCGCGCGCGATCGGTTCGCGCGGCGCCACTCGCGTCCCGAAGGCGCGGGGGAACCTTGAACGGTACGGGAGCTTGCGATGCGAAGGAATTTGCTTTTGAAGATCTTGCTTGCCGGGATCTTGATCCAACTGGCGTTTTGCACGGCCGCTATAGCGGCGAATGTGAAGACTTCGACGACCACGAAGTATCGAATCACGGGCGTTGTGAAGGACGCTCTCGGCAGACCGATCAAGCAAGCGGCGCTTCGGCTGCAGGCCTCCAACGGGCGGGCTGTGGCTCGTTCTTCGAGCAACGACGCGGGTGAATTCTCGTTTATCGCGGTCGGGCGCGGCACCTATGCGGTCGTGGCGACCAGGAATGGATTCAAGACGGCTACGGCGATCGTGACAGTCTCGACGAAGGGCGCCGCGCCATTGGTGCTCGCGATGGAAGCGGAGCAATCGGTCAGCCTCGCGGTCGCGGCGAAGCGGCTGGACAAGTCGCGCAATTCTTTGTCGCCGGACACCGGCGGGAGCAAATACACGTTCACCGACAAGGCGATCCAGCAATTGCCCCAGGGCGCGAACACGCCTTTGAACCAGGTGATACTGCAGGCGCCGGGCGTCGCGCAGGATTCGTATGGACAGATCCACGTGCGCGGAGACCATGCCGATTTGCAGTACCGGATAAACGGCATCCAGCTTCCCGAAGGCATCACCGGCTTCGGACAGGCGCTCAGTCCGCGCTTTGCCCAATCGATCAGCCTGCTGACAGGTGCGCTGCCGGCCGAATACGGCCTGCGCACCGCCGGCATCGTCGATATCAAGACCAAGGACGGGCAGTTGGACAACCTGGCCGACGTTGATTTTTACGGCGGGCAGCGCGGAACGACGCAGCCGAGCTTCGAGTACGGCGGCTCGAAGGGCAGCTTCAGCTACTTCGTGACGGGGCAATACCTCGGCACCGATCGAGGACTGGAGCCGCCGACGTCCGGGCCCACGGCGATTCACGATACCAGCAACCAGGGATCTGGGTTCGGGTACTTTTCGTATTTGCTGAGTCCCACGACGCGGCTGAGCTTGATCACGGGAACTGCGATCAATCACTTTCAGATTCCCGCGAACCCCAATCAGCCGCAGTTGTTCGTGCTGGAAGACGTGCCGGTCTATCCGTCGGCGAAAGTCCGCGACAACCAGTTCGAGCAAAACTACTTCAACGTGCTGGCGCTGCAGGGCACCGTCGGAGAGGATTTCGATTACCAGATCGCGCCCTTCAGCCGTTACTCGGCGGTCACTTTCAATCCGGACCACACCGGCGACCTGATTTACAATGGCGCCGCGTCCAGGGTTTTTCGCAGCGACTGGGCCAACGGTTTTCAGATCGACACGGCTTACCATGGAGTTGCCGATCATACGTTTCGGCTCGGCGGGTATTTCGACGCCGAGCGCGCCGAGATCGACAATCATGAGTCGACGTTCCCGGCAGTTGGCGGCGTGCAATCGTCACCTATCCCCATTTCGTTCGTTGATGACCTGGCGCTGCAGACCTGGATTTACAGCGGCTACCTCCAGGACGAATGGAAGCTGACAAAACAACTGACGTTCAATTATGGAGTCCGCTTCGACCTGTACGACGGGCTGGTGCGAGCCGACCAGGCCAGTCCGCGCGCCGCGCTGGTGTACACTCCGTTCAAGGGCACGACGCTGCACGCTGGCTATGCGCGTCAATTCACGCCGCCGCCAACCGAACTCGTATCAGTGAGTGCAATCGCGAAAGTCAGGGACACCACCGGCGCGCCGCTTTCTACCGGCAACAGCACGCCGACCGTGGAGCGCGACCATTTGTTTGATGTGGGAGCTACGCAAGAGATCGTTCCCGGACTGAACATCGGCATCGATTCCTATTACAAGAAGGCCGCCGATCTTATCGACGAGGGGCAGTTTGGGCCGGCGCTGATCTTCGAAACATTCAACTACGCAAAGGGGCGCGTTTGGGGAGTCGAGTTCACGGGTTCATACACTCACGAAAATTTTTACGCCTACAATAACTTCGCCTATAGCGTCGCGCAGGGCACGCAGGTGGAATCCGGGCAATTCAACTTCACGCCCGCCGAGCTTAGCTACATCAATAGTCACTATGTCTTTCTGGATCACGACCAGACATTCACCAATTCCGCCGGCGCCGTTTACAACTGGCGCGGATTCACGTTCAGCATCGACGGGATTTACGGAAGCGGACTTAGAAGCGGATTCGCGAATACCGGCAACCTGCCGTTCTATATCCAGGTCGATGCGGGCATCGCCAGGCGCGTACCGCTGCCCAACAATCGAGGCGTGCTCGAATTTCGCACCGCGATCGTGAATCTCGCCGATCGCACTTACCTGGTTCGAAACGGCACTGGTATCGGCGTATTCGCCGATCAATACGGCCCTCGTCGAGCGTTGTACGGCGGAATAAAATGGGAGCTTCCATTCACAAAACCCGCCAGCGTGCAGGCGCCATGAAACGCAGCTCGGGCGCCCGGTGTCAGATCGTGAAGAGAACTGATTAATGCAGGAATTATTTGTAGCGTGGAACGCGATCAAGTTCGGCGGCGCGATGGTCTATCCGCTGCTGGCGCTTGGCGTTCTCGCAATCGCGATTATCATCGACCGGGCCGTGCTCTATGCGCGATGCCTGCGCCTGCCGGCGGCACTGGCGGAGCTACTCGAGACGTTCGGGTTTTCGTGGGTCGAGCTCGAGAAGCGGTTGAACGAACTCGGGCCGCGCCGAGCCCTTTATCGCGGCCTGCGATCGGATCTGCTTGCCGGTCCGGCATCTAGCCGATGAAACTCGTGCAACAGTTCGACATTAACCAAAATGATCTCGTGGTTTGGGATGACGACGATCGTCTGGTCTTCCAGAACCACTGGCGCCAATTTGCTGTCTCCATTGTCACATCCGTGTTGTCGTGCGCCCTGATGCTCGCGGGATTTGGCGAGATACTTATCTCGCAGCGCCCCATCGCGCCGCCGCGCACGACGGCGGTCGAAGCTATCCTCGTCGAGCCGCCGCCGGCGGAGCCGGCCAAGCCGGTACCCATCGCGCCGATACTCCATCCCGCGCCACGCAAGAAATTCGCGTCGATCAAGCCGCGCAATCTGGCCGCGCCTGCCCCGGCGCAGGCGCTGAATCCCCAACCAGACGCGCTTCCCGCTTCCACCGTGGGAGGAATCTCCCTCGGGCGAGCCACTGTTCCCAGTGAGAGCGAACCAAGCGGCGCAGGCGGCGGCTCGCCCGAAGGTAGCGCCTCCGAGAGCATCGGCGCGCGCGCCCTGTATGCGCCGACTCCGCAGATCCCCGACGATCTTCGCGAGAACATTTTTTCGGCGCTCGCGATCGCCCACTTCGTCGTCGACCGTGAAGGTCAGGTTCAGGTCACGCTGGTGCAACCGACTTCAAATCCGCGCCTGAACCAGGTCATCCTCGCCAGCCTGCGAACCTGGAAATTCTTCCCCGCCACCCGCGATGGCATTCCGGTGGCGTCCGAATTCGACCTCCGGATTCCCATCGCGGTGCAATAACGCCGGGGTCTCGATCGAATCGTCGTTCGAAGTTCGAATACCGATTTCAGTTCAGTAGCAGGGGTGACCCCTGCACCCAATGTTAAGGCCGCGCTCCGTTGTCGCGCGCGGCCCTTGCTGGTGTAGCTAGAAAATTTTAGGTTTTGGGGTTAAAAGGCCTCTTGGCGATGGCTACCAGCGCAACGTGTCCCGGTTGTCGAAGGCGAACGCTCCGCGTCTCGATGCAGACGGTTCGCCCCGGTATCTATCACTTCACGGGTTCCTGTCCAGCCTGTCACGGGACTTGGTGGTGTCATGCGGATCAGAGCGCTCACCTTGGCGTAGCGGCGTGGCGATCTGGGCCTGATATTGAGTGCGACGAAGCGGGCAAGCAACGTCCCTGAGTCCACCAAGCCAAGACCCTGTGCGGCTTGCAGGGAGGAGGTCCATATGAAACTCAACACAGTGATGAAGCCGGCGTTCGCCGCGCTAGTTGCGGTCGCCAGTGCAAGCCCGCTGCTAGCGACTACCTACCCTGATTGTCAAGGTTGGAAACCGCCGCCGGAGCTTAAAGGCAAGAAGGCCCTAGAGACCAACTTCGTCGGACCGAGCGGCGGCGCCGTGATCATCATTCATATTGGCTCCAGGATACTCTGCGAGTCAGCGGAGAGCAGCGTACCAGGCAAGGAGCGTCGCGAATCCGAGCGCCAGGTGCTGAGCGGTAAGAAGCTCAAGGTCCACGAGGCCACCCTCGAAGACTTCAACGTGGCCACGCGCCCGGATTGCTACGACTTTTACGACGCTTGTCACAACCCAGGCTTCGAGGGTCCTGACCCCGACGCATGCGCTGAGTACGAAGCGCGTTGCCGTTGACAAACTGGGGGCGCGGGCTCGCGGGGCCCCCTCTTGCCCTGCGGGTCGCTTCTTGGGATAAGCGGTGCCGGGAGGATAAGCTTCAATGCCAAGCCCCGAAAGACGCCGCCAGGCGCTTGAAGCTCTTGCCGCACTAACAGTGCTCGCGCTCGCCAGCGCAATTATCCCTAACCCGACACGAGCGCAAGACGACAAACGCTGCGCCGACCTCGCGACGTTCGTCGAGACCGTTGCCGAAGCACGTGACGCGGGAATGTCGAAGCGCGAATACAAGCAGGGCTTCAACCTCGGCCTCAACTCGGTAATGAGCGGCTCTCAACTTAACTACGGGCAACGTGTGGGCACGCGAGAGCAGATGGACGCGCTTATTGAGCGGGTTTGGAACAAGCACGGCAGCTCGCCCGAGCAGTTGTCGGAGCAGGCCAACGCGTGGTGTGAAAAATGGGGCATCGATTTATCCGACCCCTTTGGTGATGAGATTCGCCGCATCAGAAAGGGCGAGGGCCTGCCGCCAGAGCCATAACCATCGGACACTCGTGCCGCTCTTCAGAAGATAAACAAGAGGGGGCGGGGGGAAGAGAAAAGATGCGGCTGCTCTTTGTGTCATCCTGAGCGCAGCGACGGAACCCGGATGCGGGATTCTTCGCTCCAGCAGCTTTCGCTCTAGAATGACACGGGTGGGCGCGTGCTTTTTTTGTGCAATCCTGAGCAAAGCGAAGGATCACGCGGCGCAGCACAGGCGTTCGATCACTTTGCGAATCATCGCGGGGCCGCGTTCGAAGGCGTCGCGGCGGATGTGCTCGTTGGGCTGATGCGCCTGCTCGAGATCGCCGGGCCCACAGATGAGCGAGGTGATGCCCGAGCCGGTGAACCATCCGCCGTCGGTGGCGTAGACCGCGCCGCCGGAAGTGTTCGCGCCGGTTGCGTCGAACAGCGCGGCTTCCAGAGCCGTCCCGCGCGGCGAGTCGAGACTCGGCACGACGTTCAAAAGCCCGACTTCAATTTTCGCGCGATGCTCGCGGCCCGCATAGTCGTGGCCGTCGAGTGCGTCGACCCGGCGCCCGATCTCCCGGTAGACGTCGAGCGGATCGGCGTTGGGCAGCGTGCGATAGCTGATGCGCAGCTTGCATTGCTCGGCGATCATGTTGAGTGCGATTCCGCCCTGCACGGTTCCAAAATTCAGCACGTCGTACGGCGCGTCGGGAAAAATCGCCGAATAGTCAGCACTTTGGCGCGCCGCGAGTTCCTGCTGAAAACGGCCGATCGTGTCGATCACGCGCGCCATCACCGCAATCGCGTTGACGCCCATCGCCGGTGCGCCGCTATGGCCTCCGATGCCGCGGACGCTTACCTCGAACGCAACGATGCTCTTGTGCGCGTGACATACTGCGTACGAGGTCGGCTCGCCGATCCACGCCAGCCGCGGGACGGGAGTGTCGCCTAAAATTTGTTTGAGCGCCGGCGCGACGCTATGCGCGCCGAGACAACCGACTTCCTCGCTCGCGGTGAATACGAATACCACGGGGCGATTGAGCCTGGCTGAATCGAGGGTGCGCGCCGCGTCGAGGCATTGCGCGATGAATCCTTTCATGTCGGTGGTGCCGCGGCCGTAAATCCGCTCGCCCGCGGGTTCGAGTTTGAGCGGCTCCCGCTCCCATCCTGGCTGTCCGTCGTAGGGGACGGTGTCCACGTGTCCTGAAATTATCAGGCCGTCGGCGCGCGGCGGCCCGACCCATGCGACCAGGTTGGCCTGCGAGACTCCGAACAACTCGAACGGTTGAAGCGCGGTTTTGAATCCCCGCGGTCCGAGCTCGGCTGCGATGTATTCCATCGCGTCGAGATCGCTTTTTGCGCTGACCGTGTCGAACGCGACCAGCCGGCGTCCGACTTCATACAAATAATCATTCATGCTGCCACCGGGATGAAAAACCAGTCAGAAGAATCGCACAATCGGCCCGTCGATAACAAATCAACATCCTATAACACCGCGGAAATACTCACAAATTTCTCGCCCGGGGGCCGGGATAGGCAATAGACCGCGCGGGCGGCTAGAATGCTTGGGGCAGGATGGGACCAGATGAGCATATGGCGAACCAGGCGGATAGCCCCGCGATAGTTGCCGCAACGAGCGCTCCGGATGTGCCGGCGCCTCAAAATGGAGGAGTGGTCGATCCGTCGGCAGTGCTGACTGTTGTTGACGGGTCGGTTTCGGCGGCCGAGAAGGCGCCGGCGCCGCGAATCGACAAGGACCTTACGTCGCCCGACCTGTTTCTCAATCGCGAACTCACGTGGCTCGCGTTCAATCGGCGCGTTCTGCATGAAGCGGAAGACGAACGAAATCCGCTGCTCGAGCGGCTCAAGTTTCTCGCGATTACAGCGTCGAACCTCGACGAGTTCTTCATGAAGCGCATCGGCGGCCTCAAGCAGCAGGTCGTCGCGGGGATGCACGAGCTGACCGTTGACGGGCGCACGCCGCAACAACAGATCGCGGAGTGTTACCTGGTGGTGCGCGAACTCGAGCAGCGACAGCGCGAGCTTGGTCCGCGAATTCTCAGCCAGCTCGAGAACTACGGCATCCGCGTGCGTCTGTACGCCAGCCTCTCGGCCGACGAGCGCAAGTCGATTCGCGAGTATTACTACAAGAACATTTTCCCGCTGGTGACGCCGCAGGCGATGGATCCTGCGCATCCGTTCCCGTTCGTCTCGAATCTGTCGCTCAACCTGCTGGTCACGGCGCGTTACCAGAACGACTCCGACCCGCTGATGGCGCGGGTGAAAGTGCCGATCGGGTTCGGAATCCCGCGCTTTCTGCGGGTCGGCAATCAAAGTGATTTTGTCCGGCTCGAGGACGTCGTCGCGAACAATCTCGATCTGCTGTTTCCCTCGATGCTGATCGACTCGTACGAGCTTTTTCGGGTGACGCGCAACGCCAACACGGAGCGCGACGAGGACGAGGCCGACGACTTGCTGGCTCTGATCGAATCCGAGCTGCGCGATCGCCGTTTCGCGCCAATCGTGCGGCTCGAAGTGCTGTCCGGAATTAATCCCGTTCATCGCGGAATGCTGGCAGCTGAACTTGGACTGGACGAACGCGCCGACGTGTTCGAAGTGGATGAGATGCTCTCGATGCGCGACTTGGGAGAGCTTGCGGCGATCGACGCGCCTGCGCTGCACGATCCGCCGCATCATCCGGTGGATCATCCGCGCCTCACCGTCGGGCGCAGTATCTTCCACGTCATTCGCGACGCCGGTTCGTTCCTGCTGCTGCATCCCTACGAGTCGTTCTCGACGTCGGTGGAACGGTTTTTGCGCGAAGCCGCGGACGACCCGAAGGTCCGCGCGATCAAGATGACGCTGTATCGTACCTCGCCCGACTCGAAAATCATCAGCTACCTGTGCGACGCGGCGCGCAACGGCAAGCAGGTGGCGGTGGTGGTCGAGTTGAAGGCGCGCTTCGACGAAGCTGCGAACATCCAGTTTGCGACCAGGCTCGAGGAATTCGGAATTCACGTAACCTACGGCGTCGTGGGTCTGAAGACTCACAGCAAGGTGATCCTGGTTGTTCGCCAGGACTACAACGGTCTGCGCCGTTACGCACACATTGGCACCGGCAACTATCATCCCGGGACGGCGAGATTTTATGCCGACTACGGACTGCTGACTTGCGACGGCACTATCGGCGAAGACCTGACCGAGCTGTTCAACTACCTGACGACCGGCTATATGCCGGATCGTCCCTATCGCAAGATTCTGCCGGCTCCGACCGTGCTCAAGCGCGCGCTGTTGGCGCGAATAGAGCGCGAAATCAAGCTCAATTCGGCCGCATCACCCGGACTGATTCAGTTCAAGATGAACGCGCTCGAGGACGTGGACATCACGCGGGCGCTTTATCGCGCCTCGCAGGCGGGCGTGAAGGTTGACCTGATTGTCCGCGACACCTGCAGGCTGCGCCCGGGAATCCAGGGACTGTCGGAGAACGTGCGCGTGGTGAGCATTGTTGGCCGGTTCCTCGAACACGGCCGCATCTTTTATTTTCGCAATGGCGGAGCGGAGGAGTTTTTCATCGGCTCCGCCGATTGCATGAAGCGCAATCTTGAAAGTCGCGTCGAAGTCGTCGCGCCAGTCGAGGACCCTCAACTGCGCAAGGAGCTGCGCATCGTGCTCGACCTGCAGTTGCGGCCCAATCGATGCCAGTGGGAAATGCAGGCCGACGGCACCTACGTCAGGACCACTGCCGCGGACGCCGCCCCGGCCTGCCAGCAGGCGATGATAGATTTCGCTGAGACGCGACAGACGGAAGCGACCAAGGTCAAGAAGCGCCGCTCCAAAGGCTTCGCCCGCCGCACGGTACGCGAAAGGACCGGCGAGTGACCCGACGTCTGCGTCCAACGCTTTCGTTTTTCTGATCCAACTCCGAACAGGTACTTGACATTCTCGCGGGCGCATCGCGAATCCGTATTTCGCGGTGCGGCGTAAGAAAACAATGCGGCCTTCGTCAGATCGTGAACTGCCTGCGGCTGACACCCTCAGGCTGGCCGATCGAATCAGACTGCGCAGCGCGCGCGGCTATTCGCCGGGACGCGGCGGAATCGCAACGTAGTTGCCGGGATTCGCCGCCATTGCCTGGCGAATATCCGGATTCGCCGCGAAGAACGCGCCGAGCTGCTTATGCTTCTTCGCATAGGCGTCGTCATTGATCAGCGCGGGATTGTGGGCGAGTTCGCTTGCGACCTTCGGATGCTCGGCCGCGAAAGCGTTCCAGGTCTTGAGCTTTCGCGTGTCGATATCGCGAGTGTCGGCGGCCTTGAATGTAGTCGTGGTATTTCCGTTGACGACGGTGCCCAGCGTATTTCCTTCCTGCGCGATCGCTGGAGCCGCGAAAGCGATTGGAAGCGCAACTGCGATCAACAGAGTCGATATTCGGTTCATGTTTTCAGCTTAGTGTACCGCGCTTGAAATGCAAAAATCGCGAGCGTGCCGTCAGGAACCTAAACACGCGATTGGAAAAAGTGGGAATCACCCGCGGCGCGTGGCTTACGGCGATCTCAGGCCAACGCGGGCGCCGGCGGCGGCATGCGCGAGCGCCTCGCGCGTAAAGACCATCACGAGTTTGCGCTGGAAGAGGTCGCCTCTCGGGTGAGACTCGAGCGGGCGCGGATATGGAAAGTACGTCTGTGCGGCTCCCGCGCCATAACTCGCGACCAGTCGCTGAGCGCATGCGTACGAGGCTCGCACGCCGACGCTCACGCGCCCTTTGTTCTCCGGCGACAGCCACAGACCTTCCGACGAATACGCGCCGTCGTCATTGCGCACCCATCCGGGCGGCAGCAGGCCCAGTTGTTGCGCCCGAAAGGGAGAGAGGTCAGCGGGGGGCCGGCCGCCCGCGAGATATCGATCCGCCGCATCGAGCAGCGCCGCGAATCGAGCGTCGTCGAGCCGGCATTCCATCTCGACGGCGCTCGCGCCGCGCAGTCGCTCGAGCGTAGCGGGGTCGGGACGCGCGAGCACCACGTCATCGATCGCCTGAAGTTTGGCTCCGCCCGACTCGAGCATCGCGCGCCACTGCGCCGCCGACGGATCCTGCTGCCGAAAGACGACCGCGGTCACGCCGTGCGTCGCCATGAAGGCGTTGAGCTGCGCGGGCGCATCGGGAATTTCGCCGCCGTCGAGAAATGCGCCGACGATCGGCCACGCAAGAAATGACGTCGGCGTCGGCCCGAAGTGTCCTTCAGCGATCCCGAAATTCATCTTCGCCGCTGCCTGCCAGTACATCGCGCTGCCCATCTCGCCGAACGGCAGCGCGAGGATTGTCTCGCCCTGGGTGAGATAGTTGCGGTAGGTGCCGGACCTGAAGAAGTCGGGCGTGTCGAGCTCATACACGAATCGCCCGGCGTTCAGATCGGGAAGCATGAACAACACTACCGCGGCGACGATCGCGGCTTTTGCGGCGGCGCTCGCGCGAAGTTCCGCGATCCAGAGCGACGCGATCGGGGCAACGATCAGAAAGATATACATCGTAAAGCGATCCGGAAACGCGCTGTTGATGAGCGGCACGCGCGTCAGAAGCTTCCACGGCATCGCGAACAACACATAGCCCGCAACGTGAAGCCGCGCTCCATACGATGCGACATAAAGCATCGCGAGCATGATCGCCGCAAAGCGCGCCTCGGGCCGCTTCCATCGCGATTTGAGGAACAACACCACAATGACGACAAGCGGGACGCCTATGTATGCGCCGTTCTCGATCACCTTGTGCGAGTAGCGGCTCGAGATCGCGTGGAGCGGCGGCAGGTGACCCAACATCAGAGTGCTCGTTGGGATGAACATCTCGAGCAAATCGGTGCTGAACGGAGTCGTGTTCCAGAGCGGATGCGATGAAAGGCCGCTGGCGACGACGACCCGGTACAAATAAGGCGTCAGCACGACGATCGACGCAGCGAGCGCCATCGCGGAAAGTATCGCGAGGTCGCGGATGCGCGCGGATATCGCGGGAATCGTGAGCCATGCGACGATTAGTGCGGCTGCGCCGAACATCACGATCGTCGCAAAAATTTCCAGGCTGATCAGGAACTGGCAGGTGAGCGCGGTCGCCAGTGTGATCACTAACCATGGCCGCGCGACTTTTTCATCCAACCTTAGCAGCGCGAGATAAACGACCACCGGCGCCAGAAATGCCGCGGTCAACACCGAATGGCCTGCGGCTTGATGGCCGATCATGTAGGGCGAGAAACCGAAGAGGTACCCGCCCAGCATCGCGGGCCACGTCGAGCCTGCGATCCGCCGAATGAGCAGGAACGCAGTCAGCGCCGCCAGCGCCGGCATCAACAGAGTCGCGAGGTTGTAGGAGACCACCGCGCCATAGCGCGCCGTCAATGGAGCGGCAATCAGGCTTGGCAGCGGCACGCTGGTGACCCACGCAAGATCAACGCCCTCGGGCGCCCAGATGATTCGCGGATGGAACGCGTCGAGGCGCTGCGCGATCGCCTGCGGCCACCATTGAAAACACCAGATGAAGATTTGCGGGTCGCGCCGATTGCCCGCATGAACCTCGGCCAATCGGAAAATCATCCCCCGTCCATAGAAGAGAATTGACAGCGCCTGATAGACCACGAACGCGCCGAATGCGCCTGCGAGCGAGCGCGACTTGGGGACCTCACCGGCGGCGAACGCGGGGATGCGCTTATCCTCCCGCACGCGCCCGTTCGGTCGTGCGGCGGCGCAGCGCAGCCGGGCGCTGCGCAACAGTCTTTGATTCCGCTTCGGTCACGCTCATGTCGCGATGATTTAACATCGATCGCGATCGCGCAAGCATCGTACCCATATGCGGCGCGGCGCCTGTCACCAGGTATCGACGTTGGGCCGCTTCTTGCCGGTGCGCGGCGCGTTTGGCGGCGTCGCGCGCAGACCCGCGGCGATCCATTTGCGCGAGTCGAACGGATCGATGACGTCGTCGATCTCGAAGTGCGTCGCGGTGTTCACCGCTTTCCCGTGGCGATACATCCGCTCCACCATTTCGTCGAACAGTTCTTTGCGCTTCCCGGGCTCCTCGACCGCGGCGAGCTCGTTGCGATAGCCGAGCTTCACCGCTCCCTCCAGACCCATGCCGCCGAACTCTCCGGTCGGCCACGCGACCGTGAAAAATGGCGCGTTGAAGCTGCCGCCCGCCATCGCCTGCGCGCCCAGTCCGTAGCCCTTGCGCAGCACGATCGTAAAAAACGGCACGCTGATGTTTGCGCCGGTCACGAACATCCGCGCCGCATGCCGCACCAGCGCCGTCTTCTCGACCTCGGGACCAACCATGATCCCGGGAGTGTCGCACAGGAACACCAGCGGAATGTCGAACGCGTCGCAAAGCTGCATGAACCGCGCGGCCTTGTCGGCGCCGTTGCTGTCGATTGCGCCTGCCAGATAAACCGGGTTGTTCGCGATCAGTCCGACCGGACGTCCTTCGATCCTGATCAACGCCGTCACCATCCCGGGGCCGAACTGCCGGCGTATCTCGAGCACCGATCCGGTATCGGCCATGGTCTCGATGACCGATCGGACATCGTAGATGCGAAGCCGATTCTCGGGAATGATCGAGCGCAACAAACGCTGGTCGGCGCATTCCCAGTCGCGAACCTCTCCCTGAAAGTAGGATAGGTACTTCTTGGCCACTAGTACTGCTTCGGCCTCGTCGGCGACTGGAATGTCTACCACGCCATTAGCCACTTGCACGTCCATCGGTCCTACTTCTTCCGGTCGAAAAATACCCAGTCCGCCGCCTTCGATCATCGCAGGCCCGCCCATCCCGATGTTGGATCCCCTCGTGGCGATTACTACGTCGCAGCATCCGAGCAATGCCGCATTGCCGGCGAAGCACCGGCCGGAGTTGATACCTACCAGCGGCACCAGGCCGCTCAACTTTCCCCAGTAGTTGAACGCCAGGCAGTCGAGTCCTGCCACGCCAAGCCCGTCGGTATCGCCCGGACGCCCGCCGCCGCCCTCGGTGAAGAACACCACCGGGATGCGCGACTTCTGCGCGATTTCGAACATCCGGTCTTTCTTGCGATGGTTCTGTGCGCCCTGCGTGCCGGCCAGCACGGTGTAATCGTACGACATCAGGATGCATTGCGCCTTGGATTCGTCGAACAGGTCGCCGTTGACGCGTCCGATTCCGGCGACCATTCCGTCAGCCGGCGTGTTCTTGATCAGGTCCTCGATCGTGCGCCGCCGCCGCTGCGCCGCGATCACCAGCGGACCGTACTCGACGAAGGTGCCCGGGTCGCACAGGTCGTCGATATTTTCGCGAGTGGTGCGCTGCCCGGTCTTGCGCCGGCGCGCGACCGCGTCGGGCCGCGCGGCGTCGAGTCCGAGCGCATGACGCTCGATCACTTCCGCGAGATCGGGACGCACGCGATCCAGGTCCACGTCTTCGGCCGCGTCGCAATGCGCCGTTTCGACCTCGGCCTCCTCGATAAAGGCCAGTGGATGCCCTTCGAAGATTGCATCGCCCTTGGCCACCGTGATGCGCCGCACGATCCCGCTCTTGTCTGCCGCGATGACGTGCTCCATTTTCATCGCTTCCATGATGAACAGTTGCTGGCCGCGATGTACCCGGTCGCCTTCGCTGACATCGACGGAAACGATCGTGCCCTGCATCGGCGCCTCGATCGCGACCGTGTTCTCAGGCCCCCTGATGTCGTGCGATTGCGCTGCCGCGGCGGTGGTGGAAGCCGCCGATGGCGACGGCGGTTGAATGCCGGATTTGCCATGATGGAGCACCGCCAGCGGATCGCTCGCGTCGATCTTTGCTCCAGCGCGCCGTGCCCCGGCATGCTCGGTGCCGGCTCTGGGAGCCGGCGCTGAATGCTCGAAGAACAGCCGCTGATGCCCGGATTGCGCACCGCCGACCAGCGCGGCGATATTGTCCTCGACGAAGCGCGTGTACACACGATTCGCGACGAACTCGGGATGCTGCAGGATGCTCTGCAGGAATCCAATGTTGGTCGCCACGCCCTCGATTCTGAATTCGCATAGCGCGCGATATGTTTTCGCCACCACGTCGGCGAAGTCCGACGAGTGCGAGTGCGCGATGAGTTTGGCGAGGATCGAATCGAAGTTCGGGCTCGTCGTGTATCCCGCATAGGCGAACGAATCGGTCCGCACGCGCGGTCCCGACGGTGCCTCGAACGCGGTGATCGTTCCACCCGCCGGTTTCGCGCTGCCATCGGCCCGCATCGATTCCATGTTGATTCGCACCTGCATCGCCATCCCGCGCGGTTTGGGAATGTCCGCTTGTTGCATCCCGAGCTCCGCCAGCGAGTGGCCTGCCGCCAGTTGAATTTGCAGCTTGACGAGATCGATTCCCGTCACCTCCTCTGTGACGGTGTGCTCGACCTGGAGCCGCGGGTTGGCCTCGATGAACGCAAAGCCCGCCTCGCCGTTGCTCGCGGACCCGTCGTCGTTGACCAGAAACTCGAACGTGCCGAGGTTGTCGTACCGCACCTCCTTGGCCATCCGCACCGCGGCCGCTGTCAGCCGATCGCGAAGCGCCGGCGCCAGTCCCGGGCTCGGCGCTATCTCCACGATCTTCTGATTGCGGCGCTGGATGCTGCATTCGCGCTCCCAGAGATGGCTCACGTTGCCCGATCCATCCCCGATGATCTGCACTTCTATATGACGCGCGCGCGGCATCAACTGCTCGACGTACACGTCGCCGTTGCCGAATGACGCACGCGCCTCGGACTGACAGCGTTTGTATGCTTTCTCGATTTCCTCGAGGTGCGAGACGGCGCGCATGCCGCGGCCGCCGCCGCCTGCCACCGCTTTGATCATCATCGACGCGCCCTTGCCCAACGACGAAAAAAAGTGCCGCGCTTCATCGAGGCTCGTCGCCCCCGAGCTGCCGCGCAGGATCGGCACGCCGCATCGCTCGGCCAGCCGCCGCGCCTGCAGCTTGTCGCCGAAGAGTTCGAGTATCTCGGCTCGCGGTCCCACGAACGTGATGCCCTCGATTGCGCATCGCCGCGCAAAGCCGGCGTTCTCGCTGAGAAAGCCGTAGCCCGGATGGATCGCATCGCAACCCGTCTCTTTGGCGAGCGCGATAATCTGTTCGCCGTCGAGGTACGCGGCCGCGCCCGCACCGCTTAGACGGCGGGCCAGGTCGGCCTTGCGCGTGTGCAGCGAGGTGGAATCGTCGTCCGGGAAAACGGTCACGGTGCGGATGCCCATCTCGGCGGCCGCACGGATGATGCGAATGGCGATCTCACCACGATTGGCGATCAGAAGACTCTTCGGAGTCATATTTCTCCCGTCTCTTTTCAAGTCGGCTCGATCCTTCGCCTGAATTTCTATCTAAAGCATGATGACCCCGCCGCGCGAAAGCGCCCCGCAACCGGTCGATAGGTTCATCGCCCCGCTCTTGCGGTGAATCGGCGCGCAACCTATGTACAGTGTCATCGCGAGGGGCAGGTAAACATGAAGGTCCACAAATCCGCATTGGCGGCATTGATCGCAGCGCTGTGCTGCGGCGCGACGACCAGCCTGGCCTTCGCCGCCGGCTCTCCCGCGCCCGCTCCGACGCCCAACGCTGTCCCACCTGCCAGTGCTGCCGCAGCCCAAGGCCCGGGTGATCTCGGTGCTCTGATCGCCGGATGCACACTTGCGGATTTGCGCTGGCCCAATTTCACTGACTATCGCGACGACGTAAAAAAATTCTACGACTCGGGCGGCAATTCGATTGCCTGGATCCAGAATGGCAAGGCCAGCCCTCAAGCCCTCTCGATGATCCTGCTCCTTCAGAATGCTGCTTCGAAGGGCCTCAACCCCGACGACTACGACGCATCGCGATGGGACGCGCGACTGACCCGGCTGCAACCGTCGGTGCCCAAGGCATCCGATACCGACCTTGCGCATATCGATCTGGCGCTGACTGTCTCCGCGATGCGCTACATTTCCGCCCTGCATGTTGGAAGGGTGAACCCTCAACACTTCAAGTTCGGCCTGGTCGTCGGACCCAACCGGTTGGACTTGGCCGAATTGCTGAGAACGCAGGTGCTCCCGGCGTCGGACATTGCCGCGGTCGTCGCGAAAGTTGAACCGCCTTATGATGGTTATCGGCGAGCCGAAGATGCGCTCCTCACCTACTCGAAGATGGCGAGCGCGGCTGACGCTCCGCTGATACCTGTACCGCAAAAAGGCGTGCGCCCCGGAAATCCGTTCGCGTCGATGCCTCAGCTGGTCGCGCGATTGCGTCAACTCGGCGACCTTCCATCGAGCAGCGAGGTGCCCGCCAATTCGAGCGTTTACGACCGTGCCGTGGTCGGCGCCGTGAAACATTTCCAGGGTCGCCATGGCCTCGATGCCGACGGTGTGTTGGGTAAGGGCACGGTGACCGAATTGAACGTGCCGCTCAAAACCCGCGTGCAACAGCTCCAACTCACGCTGGAACGATATCGCTGGATACCGCCGGACTTCCCCGAGCCGCCAATCATCGTCAACATTCCCGAATTTCGGCTACGCACGATGCGCCGTCAACCGGCCAACTACCTGACGATGAAAGTAGTCGTCGGCAGGGCGATGCGTACGCAGACGCCCGTGTTCGCCAATGAAATGCGGTATGTAATCTTCCGCCCGTATTGGCTTGTTCCGCCGTCGATCCAGCGCGCGGAGCTGGTCCCAAAGACGCGCCGCGATCCCGATTATCTGGCCGATCATGGATTCGAAGTAGTGGATGGAAGCGGCAACGTCGTTCCGTCGTCTCCGCCGACGGACGAGGTCATAAGCGGACTTCGTTCCGGCGCACTGAGTATTCGGCAGCTGCCCGGACCCAAGAATGCGCTCGGCCTGGTCAAGTTCATCTTCCCCAATCAATACAACGTTTACATGCACGGTACGCCGGAGCAGGAACTGTTCGCGCGTTCCCGCCGCGACTTCAGTCACGGATGCATCCGGCTCGAAGATCCGGTCGCTCTGGCAGCGTGGGTGCTGCGCGACAAGCCCGAATGGACGGTGGACAAAATTCGCGCCACGATGAACGGCGATACCACTGTACAGGTCAATCTCGACAAGCCTATTCCGGTACTAATTCTCTATAGTACCGCAGTAGTCGAGCCGGATGGCGAAGTCCGCTTCTTCGACGACATATATGGCTATGATGCGTCGCTGGTCAGGACGCTCGCGAATGGCTATCCATATCCGAACTGATTAGCCACTCCAATAGTCAGTCGTAAATATACATTTCAGGCTACGCCGTGTGCCTTGAACCAGGCCTGCATCCGCTTCCATCCATCCTTCGCGGCTTCCGGCCTGTAGCTGGGACGATAGTCGGCGTTAAAGCCGTGCGGGGTATCGGGATAGATCACGATTTCTGACGGCTTGCCCGCCGCCTTCAGCGCGGCGCGCATCTGCTCGATCTGCGCAACCGGGATTCCCATGTCGGCGCCGCCGTAGAGGCCGAGAATCGGCGCGTTGATCTGATCCACCAAATCGATCGGATTCTTCGGCCTGATGGCAGCCGCCGCAGGCTGCAGCGGCCCGTACCACGCGACCCCGGCTTTCACAGAGCGGTTGTGGGCGGCATAGAGCCAGACCTGCCGGCCGCCCCAACAGAACCCGGTGATGCCGAGTTTCGCGGTATCAGCCTTACCCGTGCTTTTCGCCCATGCCACGGTCGCGTCGAGATCGGAGGCAACCTGTTGGTCGGGCACTTTGGCGACGACGTTGGCGATGATCTGCTTAACGTCACTCATGCTCGTGACGTCGCCTTCGCGCGCATAGAGCAACGGCGCCACCGCAAAGTAACCCAGTTTGGCCAGGCGCCGACAGATGTCCTTGATATGTTCGTGCACGCCAAAAATCTCGTGAACCACCAGCACCGTCGGAAAAGGCCCTCCGCTCGCCGGCATCGCGCGATACGCAGGAATCTCGCCGCCTTCGACCGGAATCTTGACCTCACCGGCAACCAATCCGTTGCTATCGGTCGTAATCGTATCGGCCGACACCGGCATCACCGCCAGCGCGAAGCCGGCCGCGAGACTTCCCACCACGAATGCGCGGCGCGAGAGTTGAGTTTGCGATGCAGGCCGCTTGACCCCTGCGTCGTCCGCTCGATCCATCTTTGCTTCCCCGTCTTGTTCCCCGGATAAAGTCAGGCCGGTCGTCTGCTTCTCAATTTCAGCAAGACCGTCAGCTGGAACGCAAGGGAGTTTCGCGCATGAAGCGGACGGTATCGTCCAAATCGCGGATGCCGGCGTCTGAGCCCAGGCCTTGCGCCACCATCGCTGCCGCGGCATTGCCGAGCTTCATGCATTCCGACGGCGGCCAACCCAGCCCGATCGCGCGAATGAAGCCGGCGCAATACGCGTCGCCGCATCCCGACGTGTCAACTACCGCGATATCGTGCGCCGCCAGATGCACCATCTCGCGCGCAGTCGTTAGCAGGCTGCCATCGCCGCCCATCGTGAGCACAACTCCGCGCACGCCGAGGTCGAGCAGCTGCCGGGCTGCGTCTTCGGGTGCCTGTGATTGCGTGAGCTTGCAAGCTTGATCGGCGTTGGGCATGAACCAATCAACGAACGGCAGACAGGGCTTCAGGATCGCGAGGAGCTTGGGCGAGCCTTCGCTCAGGATGTCCATGCTCGTGGTGGCGCCGCTGTCGCGTGCGCGCCGGAGTATCTGTGCGGCTCCATCGCGCCCCAGTCCGCGCATCGAATCGCTGCCGCCGAGATGCAGATGCGCCGCGCGCTCGATCAACGGCCAGGGTACGTCGTCGATCGAGTAGACGGCGTTGGCTCCGATCACATGAAGCGCAGGCCGGTCTCCGTTCGGCCTGATCGGCAGGATGCTGGCTGAGGTCTGGACGCCGGGCTTGCGAATAACCTGGCTGGTGTCGACGCCGAAGCTGTTCAACGCGCGGATAAGTACGTCTCCCAGGGCATCGTCGCCGACGGCGCCCACCGTTGCAACCGCCAGTCCCAATTTCGCCAGGCCAACTGCTGTGCCCGCCGCAGACCCAGCCGGTGCGAGCCGAATCTCGTCGAGTAACACGCTGCCTTGCCCATCGGGGATATGAGTAACGTAGCGGCCGAGGATGTCGAGGACGTGTGCACCGAGCGTAACCGCCGGGCCGCTCATTAGTGACTCGATTCCGCTTCGGGGGCGACTTTCATCCGCGCGATATGGTGTGCTTGCTTGCGCGCGATTTCGCGATCCTGGCGCGCGATCACCGCCGAGTGAAGCTGCGCGACGGTCTTTTCAGGAAGAACGGTCACCGGCTTACCGGTCGCCAGCGCTTGCATGTAGATCGTGGCGGACTTCTCCAGCAACTCCACAAGAGTGAAAGCCTCGTCGAGATCGGTACCGATGCAAAGCGCGCCGTGGTTCTGAATTATGTAGCAATGGCATCGATTGGCGAGCTTGCGCGCGACATTGTCGTGCAGTTCGCGCGAGCCTGACAGGGCGTAGGGCACGACCTCGACGCTCTTGCCTATCGCCAGCGTGACTTCGTCGAACAGTGGCGGGATCGGCTGATTCAGCACGCTGAGCGCGCTCGCAGCCATCTGATGGGTATGAATGACGGCGCTGACGTCGGCGCGTATTTTGTACGTCGCTACGTGCATCGGAGTTTCGATCGACGGTTTGCGCTCGCCCTCGATTCGCGCGAGGTCGAAGTCCACGACGCAGATGTCCTCGATCGTCATCAGGTTGTATTGAAGGTGCGTCGGCGTGATGACGATGGCGTCCTCGTCCTCGACGAGCATCGAGACGTTGCCCGCGCTGCCGGACTTCGATCCGAAGTAACCGTCGGCGGAAAGCCGCTGGGTGATGCGCAGGACTCGCCGCTTGTATTCGTCGTAGTGTCCCATTTCAAAAAAACGCCGCCCCCCGGGGTATCGCTCGAACTTCACGATACCGCGGAGGTGACAGTTATTACCACATTATAGGATGTCTTCGATTCGCACGCCTCACAGCTTGACCGAGTTGACCACCTGGATTTCCGTAAAGCCGAGCAGACCCCAAGGGCCGTTCTCCACGCCGATCCCGGACCACTTGGCTCCGCCGAACGGAAGATTCGGTGCGATCGCGACATGCTGATTGACCCAGGCCGAACCGCATTCCAGTTGCGATGCCACCTCCGCACCGCGTGCCGAATCGTTGGACCACACGGAACCGCTCAGTCCGAAGTGGGTCGCGTTCGCACGGCGGACCGCATCATCGACATCCTTGTAGGGAATGACCGGAAGCGCGGGGCCGAACTGTTCTTCATCGACGAGCCGCACGCCATCGGAAATATTTCCGACGATCGTGGGGGCGAAGAAATAACCTTCCTTGCCCACGCGCGCACCGCCGGAGACAATCTTCGCGCCGTGCTTCTTGGCGTCCTCGACCAGCTCGGTCACTCGCTCGAATTGGGGCTTGTTGTTGATTGGACCGAGCTGGGTTCCGGCCTCGAGCCCGTCTCCCACCTTGACGCCGCGCGCGAGCTCGCCAAGCTTCTCGAGCAACGCGGCGTACATCTTTTCCGGAACGTAGACCCGCTTGATCGCGCTGCAGATCTGCCCGGAGTTCTCGAACGCGCCCCAGAAAATCTTCGGCGCCACCGCCGCCGGATCCACATCCGACAAAATGATCGCGGCGTCGTTGCCGCCGAGCTCGAGCGTAACCCGCTTCAGATCCGGCGCGGCTGCCGCCGCAACCTTCTTGCCGGTCTCAACCGAGCCGGTGAATGAAATCTTTCTCGGCGCCGGATGACTGGTCATCCACGCACCGAGCTCGTCGCCGCCCGATACCACGTTGAGGACTCCGGGCGGAACAATGTCGCGCAGAATCTCGCCAAGCATCAGCGTGGTGATCGGCGTGAACGGCGAGGGCTTCAGCACGACGGTGTTGCCGGCGAGCAGGGCCGGCGCGATCTTCCACATCCCGAGCATCAGCGGGTAATTCCACGGCGTGATCGCGGCGATGACGCCGAGCGGTTTGCGCTTTATTTCAATTTTGCCCTGCGGCGTGTCCTGAAGTACCTCGCTGGGCAAATCGAGCATCGACGTGTATGCGCACCACATCGAGGTGCCCATGATTTCCTGCCCCGCCTTGTCCAGCGGCTTGCCCTGCTCCTTGGTTAGAGTCCGCGCCAGCCCTTCGGGCGGTTGTTGCAATGCGGCCGCGCATTCCTGGAGGACTTTGCGCCGCGCGTTGATGTCGCGGCTCCAGGCGGGAAACGCACGCTGCGCGGCGGACATCGCCTGATCGAGTTCGGCCTTGGTGCAATCGGGAACCTCGGCGAAGACTTTTCCGGTGGCGGGATTGATCACGCCGGTGGACTTCGATCCCTTCACCGACTGGCCGTCGATGGTCATGGTGTATCCGGGCATTACAAATCTCCTTATATGCGCAATTATGCGCAATCCGTGCGGGCAAATGTAATTGATTCATTACAACGCCGGTCGTATCGCACGCAAACGGCGCATGAGTGATAGCGTGAATTACTCGAACAGGCGGGCAAGATGAGGGCGGCCCGATACCGAGCCGCCCCCGATTGTTCCGAAGCGATTAGTTTGTCTTTTGACTCGAGCTTTTGTCGGTGGTCGTGGTAGAGCCACCCGGATTCTGATCGCTCGTAGTCGTGGTCGATGACTGCGAGGTTTTCTCGGAGCCCTGCGCCGGAGCAGCGGCGCCGGGAGCGCCCGGTGCTCCTGGTGGTCCTTGTTCGCCGGCTACGGGGACTGTCGTCGTAGTTTCTTTTTCGCATCCGACGACCGCGGTACCGAGCAGGAATGCGATTCCAATCAACGCCGCCGCACTGCCTAGCTGCCTCTTCATAGTGATTACTCCTGATTCCTCATCGAAGCCTTTCTTGATGTTCGTGCGATAGTGATTTTCCGCACCTACTCTTCGAGGGTTACCATATCAGTACTAGCCAGCGAATGTATCTTTGGGTCGTCGATCATAGTTACTGACATAACCAAACGGGACGATTGGCCGCGGCTCAGCCAATCTCGCGAACTATATTCTTGCTTTGCGATGCGTGAGCCCGAAACACGGAAACGCCGGCCCGGTGACTCGGCGGCGCTTCGCGTGTGCAGCCGCGCAAAAGCCTGGTACGAAGCGGCGCCGGATGAAAGGTTCGGATCGCCAAGTCTTAATGACTGCGCGATTTCCCGATCTCAAAACCTTAATCGCGGCTTCACGTGAAACTCGCGGGAATTAATTTCATTCTAATCACCGGGTAATCAACATTCCCTATCCTCCCGACGCTGCCGAAATTCCTATCGGCCGCATCAATCGAACGAGGAGGAACAAGAGAATGCGAAAAAAAATCGCGCGGTCCGTTGCAATGGGCCTCGTGGGCCTGCTCATCCAGCAGGGTTCGGGGGCTGCATTCGGCCCTCCGCCGGAAGGGCCGCCCACCGCCACGCCCATCAAGCACCTGGTAGTGATCTTCCCGGAAAATATTTCCTTCGATCATTACTTCGGCACCTATCCGGTCGCAGCCAACCCAGCCGGTGAGCCACCGTTCCAGGCGCAGTCCTGGACGCCGAACGTCAATGGGCTCAGCGGCGCGCTGCTGACAAACAACCCGAACTTCCTGAACTCTCTCAACAACTCCACCTCCAACACCGGTGGTGGCTCGGGCGCGGCGCTCAATCCGTTTCGCCTCGATCGCAGCCAAGCCGCGACCTCGGACCAGAACCACGACTACGGCCCCGAACAGGCTGCGGCCGACCTGGGCCTGATGGACCTGTTCCCCCTCAATGTCGGCGTGGCCGGTCCACCGCCGGCGGCAGTTACGACCGATGGCGTCACGATGGGCTATTACGACGGCAACACCGTCACCGCGCTGTGGAACTACGCGCAACACTTTGCCATGAGTGACAATTCCTACGATACGACGTTCGGCCCATCGACGCCCGGGGCGATCAACCTCGTTTCCGGACAGACCAACGGCGCCGTGGCCAAAAACCCCGGCAGCGGGGTCGCCGACCAGCTGCTGGTCGGGCCGAACGCCGACGGCTCGTACACCCTGATCAGCGACTCTGATCCGACCGGCGATGTGTGCTCCACGTCGAGCAACCCGGTCGCTATGACCGGGAAGAACATCGGTGATCTGCTCAACGCCGCGGGCATCAGCTGGGGATGGTTCCACGGTGGATTCAATCTGTCTCTGACCAATCCCAACGGAACCACCGGATGCAAGCGTAGCACCACCTCGGCGGTTACGGGCGAAACGAAAGTCGACTACATCCCGCATCATGCAGCGTTCCAGTACTACGCGAGCACGCAGAACCTGACTCACGCGCGTCCCAACGTTCCGCCGAGACTTTACGGTACCAGCGCCGACACCACGTCCAATCATCAGTACGACACCGACGACTTCTTCGCCGCGCTTGCCGCGAACAACCTGCCTGCGGTCAGCTTCATCAAGCCGCCCGGCTTCGAAGAGGGTCATCCGGGCTACTCCGACCCGCTTGACGAGCAGGCCTTTCTCGTGACGGTGCTCAACGCGCTCCAACAGTCGCCCCAATGGAGTTCCACCGCGGTAGTGATCTCGTGGGACGATTCGGACGGATGGTACGATCACGTGATGTCGCCGATCCTCAACCAGTCGGCGAGCAGCGCCGACGCGTTGACCGGCCCGGGTGCTTGCGGCACCGGCGACGCCGCCCTGCCGGGCGTCAATCCCGCGCTCCCTCATGCGCAAGGCCGCTGCGGCTACGGGCCGCGCCTGCCGTTCCTGGTGATCTCGCCGTTCTCACGGCCCAACTTCGTGGATCACACGCTGACCGCCCAGGTCTCTGCCATCCGCTTCATCGAGGATAACTGGCTCGGCGGACAACGGATCCAGGGCTCCTTCGACGCGATCACCAACTCGATCGACTCGATGCTGGACTTCGAGCATCCCCAGTGGACCCCCCCGCTCTTGCTGGATCCTTCCACGGGAGAGCCGCTTCATTCTTTCTAGGTCTTCGGAACAATCGAAAACGGGCGCGCGTCCAATGGGCGCGCGCCCGTCACGTCCCCAGCCGCGGTCGAATCAAAAGAACGAAATGCGTGGTCCGGCTGGCCCTAAGACGTGTAGCCTTGGCGCCGAGTGTCGATGCCGGGAGCCATCGTTGCCTTTGCCCTGCTGCCTCGGAATACAGTATGATGATCGCGTGCTTACACCGTATGGGTTCCATACAGTGAATAAGGTACAGATAGGTAGACGACGGCGCTTACGATAACTGAGGATAACTTATGAACAGATTCAAATATCTCGCAATATTTGCCGTGGTTGGAATCTGCTTCGCAGTGACTGCTCCCAAAATGGAGGCTCAGGTCACCATCAACATTGGAGTCCCCCCTGAATGCCCTTACGGTTACTATGACTACTCGCCTTATACTTGTGCTCCTTGGGGCTACTACGGCCCGGAATGGTTCACGGGTGGTGTGTTCATTGGCGCTGGCCCGTGGTATCACGGCCCTGACCACTTCCAGGGCTACGTAAATAACAGTTACGATCCTCAGCGCGGCTATAAAGGCCCAGCCCCAAAGGTTGGTGAGAAACCTGAGCCGTCAAAGCGTCCCGATAAGGTTGCCAACTTCAAAGGAAATGAAGCGCGTGATGGACGCGGTCACGTAGTCGCGGCTAAGAAACGCTAAGCACAGCCGACGCGAACGGCCCAATAGCAGTTGCAGACATGGCCCGGTATCGAGCGGACGATAATCGGGGCGCCGGATTTCGCCGGAGCCCCGATTGATGTCGCATGCGTTGGCGGAATTATTCAGCGCGGTGGTTTCTCGCCGCGGTACTTGAGCGTGAGCTCCGCGACCCCGGCCGCGACGTTCACTCCGTTCTGCCCTTCGATTGATACCGGCTGAAGCGCGATCGATTGATCGAAGCCTCCGACCAGGACGTTTGCGCCCGCACCTGCACCGAGCGTGACGCTCGCGGTCACACCGCCGTAGTGCCCCTCCAGCGCCCCGGGCTTGAGATCCTTGGTTGGCGCGGCGACCGCCCACAAAATCACCGATGATTTGAGATAGCCGATATCTGCGCCGAACTTCGAGACGCTTCCACTGTAATATTCGACTCTTCCGCCATTGGAACCGTATGAGCATTTGAGGTCGCGCGAGGATCCGAACACAAATCCCCATCCCGACGCTTCGTGACAAGTCAGATAGCCTGTCTTGACGGTGTACTTGCCGCCCTCGGCGTGCGCCGTCAATGACCAACAACTCAAAAAGAGCATACTGGCAACAGCAACCGCGATGCGTAGTCCTGGTTTCATGTCTTCCTCCTGAAGGACAAGTGCTAGATTGTTTCCTGATCGACGTCAGCCAAAAAGCAAGAACCTGCGATTCCCCCGCCTCTCTGATCCTTGTAGACCGAATGGCCTCCCTCGGCAAGCCGCAAACCGGTTCAGTCCGCATTGATTAGCCCCAGCCGCCGTCCACAACGCCGATCGATGCCTTGCCTCTCGCCGCTTCGCGATCGATGCTTTCACTATCGGCGGGAGCGGATTGCTGGCAGGCGTCCCTGTAAGGTGGGACGATGACGGTTGGATCAGCGCGGCGCGAAATGATTCAAACTCTTCTGATCGACAATTACGACTCTTTCACGTTCAACCTGTTTCAGCTCATCGCGCAGGTTAACGGGAATGAACCCATCGTCATAAAAAATGATCAGCTTGCCTGGGATGATCTGAAAAATCACCGCTTCGACAACATCGTTATTTCGCCCGGGCCCGGACACCCTCAAAATCACCGCGACTTTGCCGTCTCCCGCGACGCGATCCTGTTCGCCCCGGTGCCGATCCTCGGCGTCTGCATTGGTCATCAGGGAATCGGCGATGCCTTCGGCGCCACCGTCGCGCTTGCGCCGGTGCCGATGCACGGCCGGGTCGCCCAGGTCTATCATCATGGCGATCCTCTTTTCGCGGGCGTGCCTTCCCCCTTTTCCGCCGTTCGCTATCATTCGCTATGCGTCGTGCCTCCTATCCCTGCCCCCTTGACGGCAATCGCATGGACCGCCGACGGCGTGGTCATGGGCCTCCGCCACGGGGATCGGCCGATCTGGGGCATTCAATTTCATCCCGAATCGATCTGCAGCGACTATGGCCATCGGATATTGGCGAATTTTCGCGACCTGTCCCATTCCTTCATACAGACCCACCAACGCCGTCCCCAGCCGTCTCTTCCGCCGGCAACGCCCTCCCTCCAACCAGCCGCCGAGCCGACTGCCGATCGCCATCCGAAGTTTCAGCTGCGATCGCGACGTCTCGACATCTGCCCCGACGCGCAAGCCGTGTACCGCGCATCCTATGGCCGTTCGCCAAGCGCATTCTGGCTCGATAGCAGCCTGGTAGTTCCCGGCCTGTCGCGCTTCTCCTTCATGGGCGATGGTTCTGGTCCTTACAGTTTCAGAGTCCTATACGATACTCACAGTGGTACACTTACCATCGCCGATTCATCAGGCGCCCGCCCGATCGAGCAGAGTGTGTTTGAGTACCTGCGGGAATTTATCGAGCAGGTGCGCATTGCTCCTGCCGATTTGCCCTTTGATTTTACCTGCGGTTTTGTAGGTTACCTTGGCTATGAACTGAAGCGTGAATGCGGCGCCGGCTTTGCCTACAAGTCGGCTACGCCGGATGCTTACTTCCTATTCGCCGACCGGCTGATCGCAATCGACCACCTGGCCGCCGTCACCTATCTGGTCTGCCTGGCGCCCGCCGGAGATAGTGCCGATGAAAGCGAGCGATGGTTCGACGCGATCGAGGCGCATCTGCGCCGCCTCCCGGCCAGTCCTGCCGCGCCCGCGCCCGCCCGCCCGGAGATCGCGATCCCGACGCGCTATCAGCATTCGCCACCGGAATACCTCCAGCTGATCGAACGATGCCTGCACGAGTTGCGCTGCGGCGAATCCTACGAAATCTGCCTGACCAATAAGATATTTCCGCAGGCGCGAGTCGAGCCACTGGCCACTTACAACGTTCTGCGCGCGATCAACCCCGCGCCGTACGCGGCCTTGCTCACTTTTCCGGGCCTGTCGATCCTGAGCGCGTCGCCCGAGCGCTTTATCAAAATCGATTGCGCCGGTAATGTCGAGTCGCGGCCGATAAAGGGCACCGCGCCGCGCGGGCGCACCCCCGCCGACGACGAGCACCTGCGCCACGCCCTGCAATCCAGCGAAAAGGAGCGCGCCGAGAACCTCATGATCTTGGACTTGATCCGCAACGATCTCGGCCGCGTCTGCAAGATCGGCACGGTCGAGGTGCCCCGCCTGATGGAACTCGAGAGCTACGCCACCGTTCATCAGTTGGTGAGCACGGTGCGCGGATGCCTGCGGCCGGGAGTGACCGCGATCGATTGCTTGAGGGCCGCGTTCCCGGGTGGTTCCATGACCGGCGCGCCGAAACTTCGCACCATGGAGATCATCGATCGCCTCGAGAACAATGCGCGGGGAATTTATTCCGGCGCCCTGGGGTTCCTTTCGATTTCCGGCGCGGCGGATTTTTCAATCGTCATACGCACCATCGTTGTCGCCGACGGCGCGATTTCGATCGGCGTCGGCGGCGCCGTCGTGATCGGCTCGCAACCCGCGCGCGAGCTCGAGGAGGCGATGCTGAAAGCCGAGGCGCCGCTGCGCGCAATCGCGCTGACCTCCGAGTGAAAGAGATCTTCCATTCCTTCTTAACCCTGGGTGCAGGGCTCACCTCTGGCGCGCGACAACGGAGCGCGGCCTTAACTCTGGGTCTCAGGCTCACCCCGGCCATCGCGTAGTCGCGAAAAGATGCGCTGCGCAGATTTTCGCGTCTTCCCGCTGCGGGGGCAGGGGCCGCAGCCCCTGCCCAAGGAGGTGCGGAACCCACGGTGGGTTCCGCATATAATCAACTTGTGGCTGCTGAACCGGAATTCAGCCTGATTGAAAGCATCCTCTGGACGCGGTCGTCCGGCTATGTGCTCCTGCAATACCATCTGCGGCGCCTGGCGTCGTCGGCGGAATGCTTGGGCTTTGTCTGCGACTTGGGCGAGGTCGCCCGCATCCTGCAAGGCTCTGCTGCTAACCTGTCCGCCGAGCCGTTCTGGAAAATTCGATTGATGCTGGCGCGGGACGGCACGCTATCGGTATCCGCCGCCCCAATCGAACTACCTACTCACAAGGAACCTATCCCACGCGCGGTGATTTCCACCATCGCGGTTTCCAGTGCGGACCCTATCATCCGCCATAAGACGACCCGGCGCGCCTTGTACGACGCCGAGCTTAGGATCTGGTCGGCTCGAACGGGATGCTTCGACGTCATCTTCGTCAACGAACGCGCCGAAGTTACCGAAGGCGCGCGCACCAACGTGTTCATCCAGCGTGGCGCGGCTATCCTTACGCCGCCGCTCGAATGCGGGCTGCTGGACGGCACGCTGCGGAGATGGATGCTCGATAGCCAAGTGATTCCCACGCGTGAATGCGTGTTGACGGTGGCGGACTTAAGCTCGGCCGATCGGATTTTTCTCGGCAATTCCGTCCGCGGCCTCCTCGAAGTCCGTTTATAGCACCGCCTACGCCCACGATTCTTCTGAGCTACGCCCCGTTGCTTGCGCGCGTCGGATCCCGGACCAGGACTCGTTGCGCATAGCTCCTACCTGCGCGATGCGGTCCGATCGCGGCTTCGGACTGCGACCGGGCAGCGGCACTACGTCGACGCGATCGCCACGCCGATCCTCTCGGCGCCGAGGAACCAGCCGCTCCGGGCGTTGTAGTAGATGCGTAGCTCTCGGCCGCTGCGCGCGACGTCGAGCTGATAGACGAACGCGCGCTTCCACCCGCTCCCTTCCGGCCTGATGATCGGCCCAGGATCCACCTGCGTCCATGCGAAGCCGTCCGTCGACGCCAGCATCAGGATCGCCGAGCCGGTCGCGCCCGCCGCGTCCCGGTAGATCCCGTTCTGCAGGCCGACGAAGCCGTCGCCGTCGCGGAAAACCTTGATCGCGCCCGCCCCGAGGTTGCGATACGGATCGTCGCGCGAGGGCGACAGGATCGGCTGCGCGCGCTTGCGGAACGGGCCCTCCGGCGAGTCCCCCTCGGCCACGCCGATGTAACGCGGTTCGATGAACAGGCAATCCCTGAGGAAGACTGAAGCGGCGCTGTAGTAGAGGAGGAAGCCCGATCGCCCCTCGACGAGGCACGGGTTGCCGGTCACCGCCGGCAATCGGCCCTCCCACGCCATCGAGGGCTCGAGAACGATGCGGGGCGCGCTCCAGGAGACGAGGTCGCTCGACGTGCGCAGCTCCACGACCGAACGGCGCAAGCTCAAGTAGTGCTCGTAGAAGAGCAGAAAGCGGTCGCCGATGCGCCGTACGCATGGCCGCATCCCCCCGAACAGAACGTGACTCCCGCGCGTCCAGGCCAAGCCGTCCGCGCTCGTGAAGTGGTAGATCCCCCTAAGCCCGTTCGCGAAGAGGTGCCAGCGCCCGTCCGGCGCCAACTCCGGGGCAAGCACCGTGGGGTCCGCGATGATCCACTCGGGCCAGTGCGGTTCGATGAGCGGATTGCCGGGGTAGTCGCGAAACGCGCTCCACTCTGGCGACGGTGTGTATGCGCTCGCGATCGCTGTCATGGCGAGTACGGTCCTTTCACCAATGTCGTCCTGCTCAACGCCGCATCGGTCCCGACGCGATCCTTCGCGGGCATTAACCTACTTCGCTGACCCAATGTGGCGGGGTTGGATGAATCATTTTATGGGGAATTGTATCGATGACAAACATGGCTACAGTTCGATCACGTGCCCGTCAGGGTCGGTGACATAGGCGTAGGGGCTTCCGGGCTGATGCTCTCCGCGCTCAACCAGCGCGCCGCCGGCGGCGATCACTTCCTCAATCGCGCGGTCCAGTTGGCCTCGGTCAGCCAGGCGGAAGCCGAAATGGTCGATATTGCCGGCGCCGCGAGCCGCGTCCGGGCTTTGCTGAAGGGTGATCGTGTCATGGGTGCCGGGCGGCCTCAGAAAGACCAGGCCGGGACCGTCCCAGAATATTTCCTGCAAGCCGAACACCTTCTCGTAAAAGGCCTTTGCCCGGTGGATATCGGCGACCAACAGGTTGATATGCGTGAGGCCTTGCGTTTCAATCACGGCGCGTATGGTCCTTTCACGAGTATCGTTCTACTCAACGCCGCGTCGGTCCAGCGGCGCTGCTTGACGCGCTAACAGCTACCCGCAGTTCGCCCGGATAAGTCTCTGACCTTGATTCATCCGGAATTTCCATTTTCAACCTTGAATCGGATTAGCACCGGCACCGGGCGTTCTGCAAATACGAAGTGCGAGCCCGGTTTTGAGTGCAAGGGGCTTTCCAGCGCGCCGCAACTATCCTTACGCCGCCGCTCGAATGCGGGCTGCTGACCGACATGCCTGCACGCTAAGATGCACGGGCCGCGCCCGCCAACGGCGGGCGCGGCCTTAACATTGGGTGCAGGGGTCACCCCTGCCGCCCACCGCGCAGGTGATTCTTCCTTCATGCTGCGCGCGACAACGGAGCGCGGCCTTAATACTGCGTGCAGGGGTCACCCCTGCGGTCACCTCTGCCTTTCGAGCGTCGGATCTCGCACCAGGATTCCATCGGCGTAGAGCTTGGCAATCCGCTCCGCCGGCATCTTAAGCAGCTCGCGCAGTATGCGCTCGTTGTCCTCGCCCAGTCTCGACGAACGCACTTCCGTCCTGTCTGGCCATGCCGAAAACTTCACCGGCACACCCGGAATCGCGACCGTGCCCAAAATTGGATCCTTGACCCAGCGAACCGTCTTGCGCTCGTTGAGATGCGGATGCTTTACGGCTTCGTTGACCGTCAGCACCGGAGCGCACGGCACGCGTTCAGCATCCAGCGCGGCGATCGCGTCGTCGCGGGTCGAAAAGCGCGTGAGCCACTTCTCGATCACGTCTCTCAGTTGCTCCTTGTTGTCGCGTCGTCCGCGCGCATCCTTGAAGCGCGGGTCGGTTGCCAATTCAGGCATCTTAAGCGCCCGCACCACCTGCGGCCATTGATGCGGTGTCGATACAATCAGAATGTATTGATCGCCCCGGAAATGAAAAATGCCGGTGGCGCCGCCGTCGGGATGCAATGAGCCGGTTCGCGTCGGACGAAACTTGTCGCCGCGCAGCGACACGATAGGCACGCTCTTCTCGTGCATGTGGAAGTAGGTATCCAGCAGCGACGCGTCGAGATACTGGCCTTCTCCCGTGCGCTCGCGATGCAACAGCGCGAAGCCGACCGCCATCGCCGCGGCGACCCCGGTTGAAACGTCGCCGATCGCCATCGTCGTCAGCGCCGGCGGCCCATCGGTCTGCCCGATTCCGTCAGTAATCCCGGCATAGGCCTGGCCGATAAAATCGTAACCGGCCTTGACCGACAGCGGTCCGGTCTGCCCCGCCATCGAAATCGAGCACATGATGATTTTCGGATTGACCGCCTTGATGTCCTTGTATGCAAATCCGAGCCGGTCGATCACTCGCGGCGCGAAATTTTCGACTACCACGTCGATCTGCGGAATCATCGACATCACGATCTCGCGCGCTCCGGGTTTCTTCAGATCGATCGCAAAACTTAGCTTTGAGTGGTTGTGCTGCAGATAGTAGGTGCCATGGCTCGAGTTTTTGAATTCCGGCGCGCGCGACTTGAGCCCGTCGGCGCGGACGCGATCTCCAGCCGGCGCGAGTTCGACCTTGATCACTTCAGCGCCCATCTCGGCGAGGATTCGCGTGCAGGTCGGCCCCGCGACGAACTGCGTGAAGTCCAGAACCCGGTAGCCTTCCAGCATTTGCGGCTTGTTCGGCATTAATCACTCATCTCCAAGTCTGTACGGATGCCCAAATCCCGGTATTGGTAATCGTCAGCGCCGCGCCAGTTGGCGCGCGTTAATCCCAGGCTATGCGCAATTATATCGCAGTAAAGCTGGTTTGCGTAAATGGCGGCGCCGCTTCGACATCTACGACCATGCCGGCGAAGTCCGTCGCCCCACATTTCCGCGCTCGATGCTCAGGTTTTTCCGAGGGCAAGCCACGCGGCATCAAATAGCTAATCCTCAATGTAGCCGTCCGTTAATATGCGAGTAGCAACTTGCTAATGCACTTATCATTCTTTCCTATCTCACTCTTCAGCCGCAGTTCACTAATTGTGTAGTTATCGAAGTTCCGATCTGATTGCATACCTGAAGGTAGAGTCCCGATACGGAATGTCGGATCGATCGGTGAAGGTTGATCGGCGGATTGCAGGCGGAAGGAACGCTCGTGTTGCCGTCAGTCGAGGCAAAATGGGGAGGAGGAGTAGGCTATGGTTCAACCCAGATATTACCGGGCGATCTGGATCTCCGATTTCCATCTCGGAACCCGTGCATCCAAGGCCGGCTCGTTACTCGATTTTCTGCGCCATCACGTTGCTGAGACCCTTTACCTCGTCGGCGATATAGTAGACGGATGGAACTGGGGACCTGCGTGGCACTGGAGTCCGGTTCAACAGGAGCTGGTGAATGAGATCGTGCACTGGCGCCGGCGCGGCGCCAACGTGGTATTCCTCCCGGGAAATCACGACGAGTTCAGGGTCAGCCTCGTTGAAGAACTTTTCGGCCCGATCCCTTCCACGAGTTCTTTAATCCACACCACCGCCGACGGCGCCAGGATGCTCGTGACCCATGGGCATCAATTCGACGGCTCGCTCAATCCAAATCGCCTGCTGCCGATCATCGGATCCTACGCGTACGGGCGAGCCCAGCGGATCCACGACTGGTACCATCGTCAGTCCGGACAGGAAGGGGATGAAGGCCGCTCGTTTTCCGACTATTTCCGTTACCCCGCCCGCAAGGCCGTTGAGTTTCTCACTGACTTCCGGGATCGAGCTGTCCTTGCAGCCGCGCGCGACCACAAAGCCGACGGCGTGATCTGTGGACATATTCATCGCTCGGATCATCGGTTGATCGGAACCATCTTGTATGTGAACGACGGTGATTGGGTGCAAAACCGGACGGCGGTCGTGGAAGAGCAGGACGGGACGCTGCAGGTCATCCGTTGGAGTGGCCTACACCAGAACATTTCGGTTTCCGAACCGATGTCGGATGGGGTGGCGTCGTGACAACTTATCGTACTGAATCGACTAATTACCCGGATGCACAAATCGATCTGATCTACTTCGACGCGGGTGGCGGACACCGCGCTTCGGCAAGAGCACTGATATCGGCGGCTGAACAACAGCATCGTTCCTGGCAAATCAATCCAATCAACCTGCGCGACCTGCTCGAACCGGCCGACGTGATCCGGCGCCTCACCGGCGTTCGCGTGGAAGACTTCTACAACTCGCAGCTCAAATACGGCCTTACCATCGGCACCGGCCCGATGCTGCGGATAATGCAGATGGTGATTCGGCAAATCGAGCCGACGATGATCAAGCTGCTGGCGCGCCATTGGCAGCGCTCGCAGCCCGAGCTTGTGGTCTCGATGATCCCCAATTTCAATCACGCGATTTTGGAAGGCCTGCGGCAAGCCGACGCGATGCGGTCACGGTCGGAAACTCCCATGGTCACGATTCTTACCGACCTGGCCGACTGTCCGCCGCACTTCTGGATCGAGCGGCAAAAGCAGTACCTGGTTTGCGGCACTGCTACCGCGGCCAGGCAAGCGATAGCTATGGGACATGACCGCGCGCGCGTGTTTCGCACCTCGGGAATGATCGTGCGTCCCGAGTTCTATAGCCAGATGGAGCTAAGCCGCGAAGCCGAGCGAATCCGACTGGGGCTCGACCCCGAATTGCCGACGGGTATCGTGATGTTTGGCAGCTACGGCTCGAGCCAGATGACAGCTATCGCGAGAAGAATCGAAACCGCCCGGCTCAACACCCAGCTTATCTTTGTATGCGGTCACAATGACAAGCTGCGCGAGCATATCGAAAGCATGAAGCTGTCCTATCCCTTTCATTGTGTAGGCTTCACATCAAAAATCCCGTACTTCATGCAGCTGGCTGATTTTTTCATCGGCAAGCCCGGTCCGGGTTGCATCAGCGAAGCGCTAGTTATGGGTCTCCCGGTGATAGTCGAGCGCAACGCCTGGACGATGGTGCAGGAGCGCTTCAACACCGATTGGATCGCGCAAAATCAGCTCGGAATAGTGTTGCCTTCCTTGCGCCAGATTGCCCTTGCGGTTTCGACGATGCTGGATCGCGAGCAGTTCCTCCGCCTGCGCGCCGGCGTAAAAGCCCTCGACAACCGTGCGGTGTTTGAAGTCCCCGAAATTCTGGCGGCCCTGATTTCTCACCATCGAGCCGCAAACTCGGGATTCGGGCACACTCCGACTGCGGCCCAATTCGCACCGGAAGTCCACCGGAGTGCCTGACCAGCAATTCTGCCATTGCCCTTGAGCCGGAGTTTGAAAACGACGCTGCTGGTCGTGGTCGCGCTGGCCGCCAACGCGGCGGTTTGGGGGAACGCGGTCGCATCCGGGCCGAATTCCAGCGGCGCCTTCGATTTCGGCGCGCTCGAGTTGAAGGTCTTGAGTCCTGACGGGAAGCAGACGATCGGATATACGCGTTTCACGGTCTTGCATCACAACTCAACCGAGGAGGTTAAGGGCGAGACCAGATACCTGGACGGCGATCACGATAATGAAAGCGAACGGCTATACGTCGGAAACCCGGACTCCATACCCAGACTCGATACTTACGAGCACTCGTTTTTCAACCCCGACGGCACGCTTCATATGGTCGACACGCTTGACGCCAAATCCGGCGTTACCTCGTGCGCGAGCTATACAGCCGACAAGGTAACAGTGCGTAAGTCGCAGCTCGAGGTCCCAGCCGATTCTTTCGCCGGCGCGTCCGAACTGATGATGGTGGTCGCGAGTCTTAGGCATGGAATCCGTGAAGTCAAATTCCATGCGTTCGCATGCGTGCCGGGACCTGCGATCTTCAGCGTCGCGACGTTGCTTCCGGATCGACCGGAGCATTGGCCTCTATACCCGGGCGATCTCGTCCGCCTCGATATGCGGCCCGATCTGGGAGTTTTGAATCTGTTGCTCGCGCCGTTCATGCCAACGATGGACGCGTGGTTCAATCCCAATGACAATTGGAACTACGTCGGCGGCGAGTTTGACCGCTATTTCCGCGGGCCTCACGTGCTGACGCTGCGGGTCTCGCCGGCGGATTGAGGCTGCTCGACGCGCTGCGCGCGCAACCGGATTAAGAATGCAATGACGCCGATGGCCATGCTCGGTTTTAACCGGCATGTGTTAATTTGGATTCATTCGCTGCGCTGGTGGGTCCGCCGCGTGGCTCCCGTCCCGGCGCGTGACCGGTGGACTCGCGACCGCTATGATCTGAACCGGGACATCTGAGGGTGCCGAAGGAGTCGAGCGCAGGCTCACAACTCTCGCGATTTTTCTATGAAGAATTCTACAAAGCCTCAGCCTGTTGAGAGCCGCGCGGCAAAGACGCTGCGCGAGATCTTCCAGTCAGGACGGCCGCTCACCTATATCCGCTCCGCCGAGGAGCAGCGAATCGGAAGGCTGCTGCGCGAGGTCGGCCGAACGTTGTACGCGTCCGCACCGGTGCCCGTTTGGACCTGGAGCCTCACCCAGGGATTGCTTCGCGATGACGCAGTAGCCCAGAGCGGCACTCTCGATCCTCGCGAAGCTCTGGACTTCATCGCCGCCCACAAGGACGCTGCCATCTTCCATCTCAAGGACTTTCACGAGCCGCTGCGCGAATCTCCGGAGGTCAGGCGCCGTCTTCGAGACCTGTACGAAAGCTGTCTCGATCAACGCAAATTCGTAGTCATCAGTTCCCCGGTGCGATTCGTTCCTGAGGAGATCGAGCGCGACATTGTGTATCTCGAGCTGCGGCCGCCTGATCTCATCGAACTGGTCGAGCTTTTGCGCAGTGAGGCTCGGCGACTCTCGGCGCCCGACGCGAGCGAGGAAACCCTCTACCAGCTCGCGCGCGCCCTGCAGGGAGTCACGCTCCAGGAGGCGCGCCACGCGGTGCGCCGTGCTCTGGCGGTGAGTCCAACCCTCGGCCCCGAGTCGTTACCCGCCCTGCTCGAGGAAAAGCGGCTGCTCGTCAACCGCGGCGGCGTCATCGAGTTTGTCGCCGACAGCACGAGCATCGGCGAGGTCGGCGGCCTGGAGAAGCTCAAGCAGTGGCTGCTGGAGCGTCGTAAACTGTTTCAACTCCGCGAGAGCCTCAGCACTGACATCGTCCCCAAGGGCGTTCTCGTCATGGGCATCCCGGGCTGCGGCAAAAGCCTCTGCATCAAAGCCATCTCCTCGCACTTCGAGCTTCCGCTCTATCGAATCGACATGATCGAGGTCTTCTCCGGCAGGCATGGGGAGCCTGAGGGAGCATTCGTCCAGGCCTGCAAGACGCTCGAGGATATGGCGCCCGCGGTGGTTTGGTTCGACGAGATTGAGATGGGGATTTCCTCGGGCGATCCGGGCGGCGAGCAGGGCAGGATCTTCGCCTTCTTTCTGACCTGGATGCAGGAGAAGGCGCGCGGTCTCTTCGTCGCCGCCACCGCAAACCGGATCGACCTGCTTCCCGCCGAGATGATTCGCAAAGGACGTTTCGACGAGGTCTTCTTCGTTGACCTGCCGCTGGTTGCCGAACGGATCGAGATCTTGAAGATTCACCTCGGCCGCCGGGAAATAGATGCGAGCAAGTTTGATCTGGAACGATTGGCGGACTTTATGAAGGGCTGGACCGGCGCCGAGATCGAGCAGACCGTCGTATCTGCACTGACCAGGGCGCGGCTCAAGGACCATGAGGTTACCGAGCAGGATCTCTTCCTGGCCGCCGGTGAGCTGGTTCCGCTGGCGCGCACCATGAAGGAGCAGATCAATCACATTCGTGCCTGGGCGTTCGAGCGCGCCGTCCGCGCATCTCCCATTCCCAGCGGCGGGTAACCCGACGCGCAAATCGTTCGACTGATAGGAGACTCCTATCGGCCTTGCGGCCTTGGTAGGGGTCGTCAGGCCCTGCTCAGAGCAAAGCAGTTCTAGTGAACCCCATCGCTGGTCTTCGCTGACTCCTACCAGCCGTCCTTATCATTCAATCGCGACCGGGATGGGTCATAGCCAGCTTCCCAGTGCGATTCCCCCGATTGCGGCGAGACCTCCGGTGATCACACTCCCGAGAAGATATGCCGCGCCCAGCAGCATCTCTCCGTCTTGAAGCAAGCGAACCGATTCGTACTCAAAGGTCGAGAACGTCGAATAACCGCCGATGAAACCGACCGCGACGAAAAGGCGCAAATGCGGGTTGAGGCTGACTCGCTCCTGAGCAAACGCCAGGAAAAAGCCGATGATGAAACTTGCAGTGACATTGATTGCGAATGTTCCGTATGGGAACGCACTCCCAAAGCGAGCGGCAATCCAGCCACCTACCAAATACCGCGTCGCCGATCCGATGCCGCCGCCAATCGCAACCAGAACAACCGCCAACACCCTACAGCACCTTTCCCGCTTCGCTTCGCGCGAGCAGCGCCCGCATCATTTCGGTTCGCCCCACGATTCCAACCAGCGCGCCTTCAGCGTCCACCACCGGCAGACGCTTGACGCGCTTTTCCGCGGATAGCGCCAGCGCGCTGACAACCGGCATTTTCTCGCGGACGGTGATCACGTCCCGCGTCATCAGTTCTCTGGCAAACCGCGCGCGAAGCTTTTGAATGTGTTTGCGGGCCGGTCCGCTGATCCTCTCAATCGGGACCTTGGAGACCAGGAGTTCCATCACGCCCGGCCAACTCTCGCGGCTTACTTTCGAAATCAAATCGGAGTCCGCGATAATCCCTGCGACGTGCCGCTTGTCATCTATAACCACCACCCGCTTGTGCGACGACGACACCAGCAGCTCGAAAACTTCTTCGATGGTTGCCGATTCGTGCACGCTCGGAACGTCGCGTGTCATCACGCCCTCGACCGTCGCATCCGGGCCGGCGCTGCGGGCCTCGGGGTGCCACTCGGACAGATGGACCGCCGCGATCGTGCTCAACACATCAAGCCGGCCCAGGATGCCCACCAACTTTCCATCGCTATCCACGACCGGTAGCCGCTTAAGATGTTTTTCGACCATGACTTTGGCAGCTCGTCCTAGAATGGTGTCGGGAGCAGTCGTCACCACCTCTCGCGTCATCACCTCCGACACTTTGCGGTTCGCGTTCTCCAGCGATTCGTGAAGCTCGCGCACGTAATCCAAATCGGTGGCCTTCTTCAGACTGATCGTGACGTTCATCCCGCCTCGTGTCAGGAGATCGTTGTCGCTGACCATGCCGACCACTTTCCCGTCATTGTCCACCACCGGCACGGCGCTGAAATCCTTGTCCAGCAGCAGCTCTACGACCTCGGTGACGGGGCTGTCGGGATGCACCGTGGCGACCTCGCGGCGCATTACCTCTCCGACCTTCACGTCGGGCAAACCTTCCTTGAAGGGAACTCCGGATTGAACGATTTCCACCTCCGCAACCGTGATCAGTGCGTTCGGAGCCATCTCCCGGATCGGACCAAGCACCCGATCGATCCGATCGGGGCGATCGACAACTGTGATCACGATTGGCTGGTCGAAGGACAGCCGAAGGATCGCCGCCGTGTGAATCAGCGATGAGGCCCCAAACCCCGCCACTCCGCGCATCGCGGTCGCGCCGCTACACCCCTCGCGCCGGAGCATCTCGATGATCGCCATGTACAGCGCCTGGTGATGGTATTGATCCGTCTCGCCGAAATAGATCGTGACCTGCTTAGCCCTTCCGGTGAACATCGATCGCTGCCCTCCTGGCGTTGTGAAAGCGCCGGCGCGCCCTTGCAAACCGTTCTTGCGAAAGCGTATCAGATTGCAAGATGCTGCCGATAAAAAAAGGACCCTGTAGCTTTCGGTAGAGCCCTTTAAAAAAAAGCCCCTACTCGTGTTCAACACCAGTAGGGGTCATCAGCTCACTCAAGCGGGAGCGGTTGGCGGTGGAACCCCATCACCGATTGCGCCTAACATCAATGTATCGACGTGACCGGTGAGTCAAGAACCGCGTCACAAGTTTCGGATGAATTGGAGCGCCCGGAGGCCGTAATGGAAGCGTCAACTGCAATCGCCACTGTGCATGCCAGGGAGATTCTGGATTCCCGCGGGAACCCGACCGTCGAGGTGGAAGTCCGCTTGCAGGATGGCTCACTCGGCCGCACTGCTATCCCGTCGGGAGCGTCCACCGGGTCGCATGAGGCCTGCGAACTGCGCGACGGCGATTCGCGCCGCTACGGTGGCAAGGGTGTTCTCAAGGCAGTCGCCAACGTCTGCGACATCATCGGACCGAAAATCCGGGGCCTCGATGCAGCCGCGCAGGCCGCTCTCGATCGCGCATTGATCGACCTGGATGGAACCGAGAACAAGTCACGGCTCGGCGCCAACGCAATCCTCGGCGTCTCGCTCGCCGCGGCGCATGCGGCGGCCGCGTCGCGCGGGCTTCCGCTCTATCGATACCTGGCGCCCGACTCAAACCTCTTGCCCGTGCCGATGCTGAACATCCTCAACGGCGGCCGGCATGCGGAATCAGGCGTCGATTTCCAGGAGTACATGATTGTGCCCGTCGGCGCCCCGAGCTTTGCCGAGGCCTTGCGGATGGGTGCCGAGATATTTCACGCGCTGGCCGCCGTGCTCAAGGCGCGCGGCTTTCCCACCACCGTCGGCGACGAGGGCGGCTTCGCTCCCCGCCTGCGCAGCAACGAGGAGCCGCTTGAATTGATTCTGGAAGCCATGGTGAAAGCTGGCTATCGTCCGGGCGAGGACGCCTGGATCGCGCTTGATCCTGCGTCCAGCGAGTTCTACGAAAACGGGAAGTACGTTTTCGCGCGCTCCGACGGAAAGTCGCGCGACGCCGAAGCGATGACCCGGCTTTACTCCGACTGGGTCAGCCGCTATCCGATCATCTCGCTGGAAGATGGACTCGCCGAGGACGACTGGGCCGGCTGGGAACTGCTGACGCGCGAGATCGGAGACCGCGTCCAACTTGTCGGCGACGACATCTTCGTTACCAACCCGGTCATGATCCGCCGCGCGATCGCCCAGCATGTCGCCAACTCCGTGCTCATCAAGCTCAACCAGATCGGGACCCTCACCGAAACCCTCGACGCGATGCGCGTCGCACGAGACGCCCGATACACCTGCGTGATCTCTCATCGCTCCGGCGAGACCCCCGACACTACCATCGCGGATTTCGCAGTCGCGACCGCCGCCGGACAAATCAAAACCGGCTCGGCCTGCCGCGGTGAGCGCGTGGCCAAGTACAATCGGCTGCTCAATATCGCCGAAGATCTCGGCGCGAAAGCCGCCTATGCGGGATACGGATCGTTTCCCCGCCAACCAGCGGGGATAGCTCGCAAGTGAGCGGCGCTCGCTGAGAGATAGTCTGGGATGGCGGTGGAGTTCGCCCACCGCGCAGGTGATCTTGAGCGGAAGTTGCTGAAGTTGAGCCGAAGCTCTGAGCGCTGGCGAAGGGGAAGAATCCCGGATCCTTCCTTTTCTGTCATTCTAGAGCGGAGTCTGCGAAGCGAAGAATCTCGAATCCGGGTTCCTTCGCTTCGCTCAGGATGACTCAAAAAAAGTCCTAACAGGCCGTCAGGCCGCATCTTTTCTTTTCACCGGGTGCACGGCTCAGCCCTGCCCATTGTGTAGTCGCGAAAAGATGCGCTGCGCGGATTTTCACGTCTTCTCACTGGGTGCAGGGGTCAGCCCCTGCCGCCCGCCGCGCAGGCGATTCTTCCTTTCGGTCAGTCGCAATCGCGCGACCTTGGCCCGGACCGACGACGAAGCCGCGGCTAATCCGTCACTGCCCCGACGCTGCTCGATGACACCTGGGCGGCGTACTTCGCCAGCACGCCTCGCGTGTATCGAGGCGCGGGCGCCCGCCATGCGGACCGGCGCCTCGCGATCTCCGCTTCGGGCACATTGAGCGTAAGCAGATGCTTGTTCGCATTAATCGTGATCGAATCACCTTCGTGCACCAGCGCGATCAGTCCGCCGACCTGCGCCTCGGGCGCGACGTGTCCCACGACCAAGCCGTAGGTGCCGCCCGAGAAACGGCCGTCGGTGATCAGGCCGACCGCGTCGCCCAACCCCGCGCCGATAATCGCCGACGTTGGCGACAGCATCTCGCGCATCCCCGGTCCGCCCTTCGGTCCTTCGTAACGAATTACCAGCACGTCCCCGGCTTTGATCTTCCCCGCGAGGATCGAACTCAGACAGTCCTCCTCGCATTCGAATACGCGCGCCGGTCCCGTGATGTGATGGCTTTTGATCCCGGTGATTTTCGCGACCGCGCCTTCGGTGGCCAGGTTGCCTCTCATGATTGCCAGATGGCCCTGCGGATAGACCGGCTTGTCCCACTGATGAATAACCGCCTGGTCCACGCGCGGCGCATCAGGGACTTCAGCCAGGTTCTCCGCAACGGTTTTCCCGGTAATCGTGATCGCGTCGCCGTGCAGAAGCCCGCGCTTCAACAGCATCTTCATCACCTGCGGGATACCGCCGGCGCGATGCAAATCGGTCGCGACGTACGGTCCCGACGGCTTCAAATCGCACAGCACCGGCACCCGCTGTCGAATCGTCTCGAAGTCGTCGATAGTCAGCGGCACTTCAGCTGCGTGAGCCATCGCCAGCAGATGGAGTACGGCGTTCGTCGATCCTCCAACCGCCATCACGACGGAGATCGCATTCTCGAAGGCGTTGCGCGTCATGATCTGTCGCGGGATCAATTGCGTGTGGATCGCTTGCACGACGGCCTGCGCCGATTTCGCGGCGCTGTCGGCCTTCTCGGCATCCTCCGCCGCCATCGTCGACGAATACGGGATGCTCATGCCCATCGCCTCGATCGCCGACGACATGGTGTTCGCCGTGTACATCCCGCCGCAGGAACCCGCGCCCGGACACGCGCGGCGCTCGACCTCAAGCAATTCTCGCTCGTCGATCTTGTGCGCGCTGAACTCTCCAACTGCTTCGAACGCGCTGACGATCGTCAGGTCGCGGCCGTTGTAATGCCCCGGCTTGATCGTTCCGCCGTAAACAAAAATGGCCGGGATGTTCATCCGCGCAATCGCCATCATCGCGCCCGGCATATTCTTGTCGCATCCGCCGATCGCAACCACGCCGTCCATCGACTGCGCGCTGCACGCGGTCTCGATCGAGTCGGCGATCACCTCGCGCGAGACCAGCGAGTACTTCATTCCCTCGGTGCCCATCGCGATGCCGTCGCTCACCGTGATCGTTCCGAACACCTGCGGCATCGCGCCCGCCGCCTTGAGCGCGTTCTCCGCCCGCTGCGCGAGCACGTTCAGACTGATGTTGCACGGGGTGATCGTGCTGTACGCGTTGGCCACGCCAACAATCGGCTTCTGGAAATCAGTGTCCGTGAAGCCAACGGCGCGCAGCATCGCGCGGTTGGGCGAGCGCTGAACGCCCTCGGTAATGGTTTTGCTCTTGAGATTTTCCCGCATGATGTCCTGTCCTCAGTTGAAGGATCGCTGTCACTCCGCCGATGTCTGAGAATCCAAAAGTGATCGATTTAATTGGTGGAGCTGACGCGGATCGAACGCGCGACCTCCTGAATGCCATTCAGGAGTACCCCAATTTCTGCCGCTACCGCCCGCAACCCCATGAAACCAGCTTGAGCGCATAAAGTCCCTCTGCCACAGTCGATTCACGGTTTTCAGCCGGTTGCGCGCCATCTCGGACGGTTTCAGGTAGTGTTGGCTTTTCTGTTACCTATGTGCTACCTAAGAAGGGGTGACTGATTGTGCGGGTTCAATCGCCTACTCCCTTAGGTAGCACATAGAGAGGGGGTTTATCGAGGCGCTGTTACCTAAGAATTTTGGCGAACAGGGAGAAGGGATCATGCGAGCAAATCTAACCGACGTTTTTGTTCAGAGCGTGAAGGCTCCTGAGCGCGGGCAAGCCGAATACTGGGATCGCAAGGAGCGCGGCCTTGGCTTGCGCGTCTCTCAGGGCGGCCGGCGCACTTGGACCTTGCTGTATCGGCTACCGACCGATGGGCGTCTGCGACGGTTCACGCTCGGAACGTATCCGGTTTTGAGCCTCAAGGACGCGCGGGAACAGGCGCGGGATAAGCTGGCGGACGTGCAGAAGGGCGCCGATCCGGTTCTTGAAAAGCAGGAGCGGCGGGCGGCGGATGACTTTGCGCGGTTGTGCGAGCGGTACATGGCTGAACACGCATTGAAGAAGAAGCGGCCGAAACCCGCGCGCGAAGATCAGCGGATCATCAACAAAGAGCTACTGCCGCGATGGGGGAGCCGGAAGGCTGGCGACATTCGGCGTATGGACGTGATCGAGTTGACTGACGCTATCGAAGCGCGCGGCAAGGGCACGATGGCAAACCGCACGCTGGCCCTTGTATCGACGGTCTTTGCTTTTGGCGTGGACAAGGGGGTGGTAGAGGCGAACCCGGCGTACCGCGTAAAGAAGCCGGGCGAGGAGCGCACGCGGGATCGGGTACTGAACGAGGGGGAAATCCGGGCACTGTGGACCGCGCTCGAAAGCGAGCCGCTTAAATGGCGCGCGATCTTCCGGCTCGCCCTGCTCACGGCGCAGCGGCGGAGTGAAATTACCGGGATGCGATGGGATGAAGTTGATCTTGATGGCGGCTGGTGGACGATTCCAGCCGAGCGGGCAAAGAACGGATTGGCGCATCGCGTTCCCCTTGTCGGCGAAGCGGCGCGCATCGTCCGCGAGCTTGCCAGGAAGCCGCACGATCCGGTTTTCGTTTTCCGCGGCGGGCGCGTCGATCGACCGATCGCTAACCTGCAAAAGCCGGCGCGGCGCTTGAAGGTCAAGAGCGGCGATGAATTACGCAAGGCTATCCCGTCGGCGCTTCCCGACGGTCAGCCGGTCGATTTTCGATTTCACGATCTACGGCGCACGGCCGCGAGCCTTATGACGGGGAGCAAAATCCCGCGCCTGGTGGTGAGTAAAATTCTGAACCATGTCGAGCGCGGGATTACCGCCGTGTACGATCGGCACGCCTACGATTCGGAGAAGCGCGGCGCGCTCACCCGATGGGATGTGAGGCTCCGGCAAATTCTGACGGGCAAGGCGGCAGCGAAAGTTGTAGAGCTCAGGGCATGAAGGCGGCGAAGCGGCGCGGGGATCCGCGCGCGGGCAAGCCCGCTCCGGTGCCCGTCCCCGATCATCCCGCTTACGATGATTGGCTCGATCAGCTCGCGGCCGCGCTGGCCGGCTATCCCCGCGCGGAAAATGAACCGGACGAAATTATCGAGTGGGATCGCGCCATCGATCCCAAGACCGACCGCACGCGGAAGTTCAAAGCCGTCCTGCCGAATTTGCGGAAACTGCGGCCCGCGACGTATTGGATCGAGAGGGCCGATCCCCACTTTCTCGAGGAAATCAAGGACTCCCAATCCTTCCGCGATTGCGTCGCGGCGCGATTCGGCGAAACCGCCTTGCTGAACGCTCTCGCGATGATCGCCGGCCGCCGCGATTTTGAAAATTTCCCCGGCGCGGATCGGATTCGCGGTCTCGATGCTCTTGTCGAAGAACTACATGGGCGACTGAAGGAGTTGGAAATTCAGCCCGGCGGGGCGTGGATGCTTAATGCGCTGAGGACAGAAATCTCCGCCAGCCGTGCAGCGTTAGAACGGCTCCTGCCGCTGGTGGAAACCATTGTGACGCTGGAACGAAGCTATCGGGCGGCCCTTGCGCGTTATCGCCCCGCACGGCCGCCAACTCCGGGAAAGCGTGATCGACCGGGACGCCGCCCGGCGATGGTGGAAAATTTGTTTATTGAGTTGATGCCCCGGCTCGCGCCGGACGGCTGCAAGCACGATCGCGAACTGGCAAAGTTGTTCAACGATCTGTTTGAAAAGCAGATTGATGAGGACAGCTACAGGCGCCGCCGGGAGCGTTTGGAGTTGGAAATTCGGACAGAAGGGTGTCGATAGCCTAACTATTGCCCGCTGTTCGCGCGCGCTCATGCGGTTCAGCATGAGCCCATGAGTACTTCAAAGAGTCCCGACAAAAATCTCGATCGGTTTCTTCGCGAGCCTGAAATCCGCGCGCTGACCGGTTTGAGCCGCACTACTCGATGGCGGCTCGCGCGCGAAGGCAAATTTCCCGCGGCCGTTCAGATTACCGATCGGGTTGTGGGCGTTCGCGAATCGGCGCTCCGCACTTGGCTCGAATCGCGCCGGGTGAAGGCCGATGCGGCCGGCGCGGAACAGGCGGCCGCGCGATGACCTTTGACACCATCCTTGCGCGGCTCGAAGGCGCGCGCCCGTGCGCCGGCGGATGGGTTGCGCGATGCGAACGCTAAAGGCGGCCGACACGCCGGCCACTCCGGCGTCGTCGTGCGCGATGAGCGCAGACGCCGACAAAGCCGATCTCGATCGGGCGGCGCGGGAAGCGGTCGCCGGGCTCAAGGGGCCAGACGGCGCCAAGGCGGCAAAGCTGCTCGAACTCGCGCGCGAGCTGATCAAGGCCGATCCAAAGCGCGCCCGCCTCGAACGCCTTTCGGCGGCGATCACGGATGCGATCGAGAATTGGGATCGTGACCCTGCATTCGCCTATTTGGCTGACGTGCACGCCCTGCCGGCCGCCGTAAAATCCGCAACGATCTCACTGGCGGTCGAAGCCGCGATACAAGAGCACATCGAAGAAATCGTGAGGCACCTTCGCGCGCTCGAACCAGCCGAATACGAACTCCGCCGGCGTTCCGAAGCGGGGCGCCTCGGCATCCGCACTGCAGCCCTTGACGATCTTGTGCAAGGCACGGAAACCGAAAAGGTGGCGACCGGCTCAGGTGCCGCCCTCGATCTCCACGATCCCGACCCGTGGCCGCAACCCGTCGATGGCGGCGCTCTGCTCGATGAACTGGCGGCGGCCTTTCGCCGGTTCGCGATCCTGCCACTGGGCGCTGACGTGGCGATCGTCTTGTGGGTTCTCTTTACGTACCTGATCGCCGTGTTCGATATCGCGCCCCGGCTCGGGATCTCATCCCCGGCGCGCCGCTGTGGCAAAACCACGCTGCTTAACGTGCTCGCCCACCTAGTACCCCGCCCGCTGGTTGCCTCGAACATCAGCCCGGCCGCGATCTTCCGCACAATTGATGCTGCGCGGCCGACACTGTTGATCGATGAAGCCGATAGCTTCGCACGCGAAAACGAGGAGCTGAGGGGAATCCTAAACAGCGGCCACTCCCGCGCGAGCGCGTTTGTGGTTCGCCTGGTATCGGTCGCCGATGATTTTGAACCGCGCAAATTTTCGACCTATACCGCGATGGCGATTGCGCGCATCGGCCACCTTCCCGCAACGCTTGAAGACCGCGAAATCACGCTCGCGCTTCGGCGCCGTCTGCCGTCCGAGCGGATTGAGCGATTCCGGCGCGAGCACGCGGCGGCGCTGGCGGAGCTTGCGCGGCGCTGCGCACGCTGGGCGGCGGATCATGCTGAGGCGCTCAAAGATGCTGACCCCGCCGTGCCGAGTGAACTTGATGACCGGGCGGGCGATAACTGGCGGCCCCTGCTCGCCATCGCCGATGCGGCCGGCGGCGAATGGCAGGAGCGCGCGCAAGCAGCGGCGCTCCTGCTCTCAGGAGCCGATGTCCGACCCGAAGGATCGATCGGTGTCATATTGCTTGGCGACCTGCGATCCATTTTTGCCGAGCGTGAGGCTGACCGGCTTGGCTCCGCTCAAATTTGCGAAGCCTTGGCCGCGATGGAAGGCCGGCCGTGGGCCGAATACCGCCGCGGCCGGGCCATGTCGCCGAACCAACTGGCGCGCGCGCTCCGGCCATTCGATGTAAGCCCAATCACTGTTCAACTCGCGGACGGCGCCAATCTGAAGGGGTACAAGGTCGGCGATTTCAAAGAGGCGTTCACGCGCTACCTGCCAAACCCCGATTCAACCCGTAGAAGCGTCAAAACCCTTGGGCCACAAGGGGGAAGTGATGATTTTCAAACCGTCAACGGACGTGATGTTGACGGTTTGAAAAACGCTGCCAACCCCAACGGGGACAGAGGTTTTGACGCTTCTACGGTTGAAAAGCCCCAAACCGTCGAAGCGGAGAGGTTTTGAAGATGGAAGCCGGAACGCTACTCGCAAAACTCACCGAACGCGGCATCGCGGTTGAGGTGGACGGCCCTGACCTGGTTGTGCGGCCCGGCTCGCGGTTGACTGATGCTGATCGCGCTGCGATTCGCTCGCACAAGGCCGACCTGTTGGCCGCGCTCAAAGCCGACCAAGAGCGCACCGCGACCGGCCATCTCGAATATCTCGGCCGGCTCGCGCAAGCGCCGGGCGGGCCGATGCCGACTTTGCCGACCATGAAAATCGGCGCCGGCGACGTCACCGCCGGGATGATGCTGATCCGAATCTGCCGCGAAAATTCTGTAGGACTGAGACTCGATCCTGACGGAACGTTGGTTGTCGAAAGCCACGGCAGGGCTTGGCGCGCGCTGGTCGATGATCTCGAACGCCACGTCGATGAAGTCGCACAGCTAATCGAGGCGGGCTGGTGCCCGTTTGATGCGTGATGGAGATGAGCAGTCCGGGAAATTCCAAGCACAAGCAACAGGGCGTGATGCCCGACAACGTGGAAGGAGAGGCGGAAAAATGAAGGACCGAAATGTTTTCGAGAAAGCAGCGCACGCGATCATCGCCGATGCGCTCGCCGAGCGCCCGGAGCAAATTTTGCGTGAGGGGATGCCCCGCCTGGCCGCGCTGGTCGGCCGCGACTCGGCGCGAATTGAGGCCGGATGCGCGATGCTCGCGCAGGCGCGCGACAAACTGGTCGAGCTCACACGCGCGGGCGACTCGCTCGCGCTACGCGGCGCCCTCGATTAGATCGAAGCCGAATTTCGACAGCGTTTTACACTGTAGGACAAGCGACCCAAGAAGGAGGAAACCGAAAATGGAATCGAGGCCACCACCAAACGCAGCATCATCCGCAACGCCCGCGCCTGCGGCGCCACAACCGGATCGGCCGCCGGACCTGAGCCGCGCTGCGATCCCCGATCACGTCGAGTATGAAAAACGGTTGCGCAAACTCGTTGCCGAAGCCGAGCGCAAATATGGCCGATACGGCGAGCGCCGGGGATAGGGCATCGCCGCAAAACCCGATAACAGGAGTTCAAAAAGTCATGGCCGATGAATCCAAATCCGATCCACAAAACCCGCAGGAAAAAATCTTGGCCGAGTGGGCCGCCTTTGCCAACTCGCTCCGCGAGAAGGCCAGTGCGGCCGTCGCGCTCGGCACGTTCTGCGCGGGGCTCGATCGTATCCGCGAATTTGTAAGTAAGTGTCCGAGCACGGTCTGGACCGCGCGGAGCACGCTGAACGCGAGATGGGGCGAGCTTGAGGCAAACCTTCGGCTCGGTCACGCTGGCGCCGTCGAATTGATCATGGGACAAATTCTCGCGACGGTCCGGACCGCGGCTGTCCCTTTCGATCCGTATATCTCGCGTAAAATCCCGCTGCAGAATCACAACCTGCCGGGGCGATGAATGAGTATAGGCATTGGCCGGGCGGTGCGCGCGCTTGGGTGAATGGCTCCCCGCTGAACACTTGAGCGCCGGCCGCTCCGGCCGATAGTCTCACAAGAGGCTCCCGCGATGAAGAGCATCCCAAAAAGACGCATATCGATCGCCGCCTTGCTCGGCTCCATCGTGATCGCCGTTGCCGTTCCGAGCGCCCACGCTCAAGACCACCAGGCCGATTTCGATCGCGGATTCGAGCA
>NZ_JBEKFG010000010.1:0-73982 GCF_050013435.1 Binatus sp. (SeqCode)
CGCATCACGCCGCCCATCGGAATTACCCTGCCGCTTCATTGTACGGCGGCCGGCAAGGCGCATCTTGCCTTCGACGCCGAGGAGCAGCTCAAGTCGGCGTTGCCCGAGACGCTGCGCCGCTTCACCGGTAGCACAATCGTCGATCGCGCCGCTCTGTTCGCGCAGCTCGAAGCAGTCGCGCGCGACGGTTACGCGGTGGATTCCGGCGAGTTCATCGAAGAAGTGTCGTCGGTCGCGGTGCCGATTCGCGACTACACGCGCTCAGTGGTCGGATCGATCGCGGTCGCCGGCCCAACCTATCGCATCGGCGCAGAGCGAATCGCCGCCGAAATCGCGCCGACCCTGCTCGAGGCCGGCCGCGAACTGTCGCGCCGCCTCGGCTACAACGAATGATCTTTTTGTGAAACCCTCCGTGGGTTCCACACCTCCTTGGGCAGGGCTCAGCCCTGCACCCAGTGTCCATCGCGAAATCCCGAGGACGGTCTTTCGCTCTCAGCCTTGAGAGAAAAGGACGCTTCGGCGGACTTTTCGATTAACAGTGGGTGCAGGGGTCAGCCCCTGCCGCCCACCGCGCAGGTGATTCTTCTGTCGCGCGGCAGGGGGTGACCCCTGCACCCGGTATTAGGGCCGCGCTCCGTTGTCGCGCGCGATCCCGTGCCAACGGCCTAATACCGTGCCGCGGTCGCCACGGCCATTAGCGTGGTTTGACTAACTGGCGGGGCGCTGTTAGAAATTTTTACGTTCCTCGGTTCTATTCCCGGGCAACCTCTGTGTTTTCGGATTCAACCGATGCATCAATGAACGCGTGGAGTTTAGTGCTTTGAAGATTCTAGTACCAATCAAGCGAGTTCCCGATCCCGCCACCACCATCCGCGTTCTCCCCGACGGCAGCGGCATCGCCACCGACAACGTCAAATGGGTCATCAACCCGTTTTGCGAAATCGCCATCGAAGAAGCGCTCCGCATCAAGGAGAAACAGACCGGCGAGGTCGTCCTGATCTCGGTCGGCCAATCCACCTGGCAGGAGCAATTGCGCACCGGCCTTGCGATGGGCGCCGACCGCGCAATCCTGGTCAAGACCGACGCCGCGCTCGACTCGCTCGCGATCGCGAGAATCATCGCGAAAATTGCCGGCGACGAGAAACCCGACCTCATCATACTGGGCAAGCAGGCCATCGACGACGACGCGAACCAGGTGGGGCAGATGGTTGCCGAGGTGCTGGGATGGCCGCAGGCGACATTCGCATCCAAGGTTGAGATCACGGCCGACAAGATTTCGGTCATACGCGAAGTTGACGGCGGCCTGGAGACAATCGCGTTCAAAATGCCCGCGGTCGTCACCGCCGACCTGCGCCTCAACGAGCCGCGGTACGCCTCGCTGCCGGGAATCATGAAGGCGCGCAAGAAAGAACTCAAAGAGATTGCGGCCGACAGCCTCGGCGTCGATCTCGCGCCGAAGCTCAAGATAAAGACTCTCGCCGCTCCGCCCAAGCGCCAGGGGGGACGCAAGATCGCGTCGGCGCAGGAGATGGTGTCGCTGCTTCACACCGAAGCAAAGGTTATTTGAACCCGATTTTTACGATTGCGAACGCCGGAGTGAATTGACATGGGTGACGTTCTGATTTTCGCGGAGCATCAGGGGGGACATTTCCCCAAAGCCACACTGACCGCCGTTCATGCGGGCCTCGACCTGGCGAAAAAGCGCGGCGGCAAAGCTATCGCGGTGGTGGCGGGCGAAGCGCCGGAGGCGGCCGCGGGCGAAATCGCCAAGTACGGCGTCGCCAAGGCGATCGCGCTGGCGCATCCCGCGTTGAAGAACTATCTCGCCGACGCGCACGCGCAGGCGCTTGCCGCATTGGCGAAAAAGGAAGGCGCGGAATTTATAATCGCGACGGCGACGGCGATGGGCAAGGACCTGTTCCCGCGGCTGGCCGCGCGCCTCGGCGCCGCGATGGCGTCGGAAATCACCGCAATCAACGACGACGGGACCTTCGTGCGCCCCACTTACGCGGGCAACGTGATGGCGACCGTCGAAATCGACGGACCAATCAAAGTATTGACGGTGCGCGGCACCGCATTCGACGCCGCCAAGCCAGGTGACAGCGCCGCTCCCGTCGAGAAGCAGAATGCCGAGATCGACGCGGGCGCACTCAAGATGGAATTCGTTTCGTTCAACGCGACCAAGAGCGATCGCCCGCAACTCACCGAGGCGCGCATAATCGTTTCGGGCGGGCGCGGCCTCAAGGCGGGCGAAAACTTCAAGACCGTGCTCGAGCCGCTGGTCGACGAGCTGGGCGCCGCGATGGGCGCGTCGCGCGCGGCGGTCGATGCGGGCTTCGTGCCCAACGATCTGCAAGTTGGACAAACGGGCAAGGTGGTTGCGCCCGAACTTTACATCGCAGTCGGAATTTCAGGCGCGATACAGCATCTGGCCGGGATGAAAGACTCGAAGGTCATCTGCGCGATCAACAAGGATGAAGAGGCGCCGATTTTCGCGGTCGCCGACTACGGCCTGGTCGCCGATCTGTTCAAAGCGGTGCCCGAGATGACCGAGGAAATCAAAAAGCTCAAGCATTCGTAGCCCGCGCGCGCGGGCCAAGAATAGTTTCGATGCCGGAACTGCAGCACAAATACGTCAACAGCAACGGCATCCGGATGCATTACGTCGAGCAGGGCGAGGGTCCGCTGGTGATCCTGTGCCACGGATGGCCCGAATCGTGGTACTCGTGGCGCCATCAGATTCCCGCGCTCGCGGCGGCGGGCTTCCGGGTCGTCGCGCCCGATCAGCGCGGCTACGGGCATACCGACGCGCCCGAGCCGATCGAGTCGTACAACATATTCAACCTGGTCGGCGATATCGTCGGGCTGGTCAACAGCCTCGGCGTCGAGTCGGCGGTGATCGTAGGCCACGATTGGGGCGCGCCGGTGGCGTGGAACTCGGCGCTGTTGCGCCCCGACATCTTTCGCGCGATCGCACTGCTCAGCGTTCCGTATTTTCCGCGCACTCCGATGCGTCCGACCGACGCGATGAAAGCCATGGCCGGCGACAAGAATTTCTACCAGCTCTATTTCCAGGAGCCGGGCAAGGTCGAGAAGGAACTCGACGCCGATCCGCGCCGCTCGATGGCGATGGTCCTCTACTCGGCGTCGGGCGACGTGCCGCGGACCGGGGAGTTATCAATCCTGTTTCCCAAGACGACAAAGTTTATCGAGACCGGCATCCTGCCCGACAAGCTGCCGCCGTGGCTCACCGAAGCCGACCTGGATTTTTTTGCCGGCGAGTTCAAGCGGGCGGGCTTTCGCGGCGGCGTCAACTGGTATCGCAATTTCGATCGCAACTGGGAGCTGACACCTTTCCTCGACGGCGCCAAGCTGCGCCAACCCGCCGTGTTCGCCGCCGGTGAGCATGACGTGGTCGGCAAAATGATCCCAGGCGGGTACGCGATGGCGGGTGCGTTCACTCCGAATCTGAAAAAGAAAGTGATCATCCCCGGCGCCGGCCATTGGGTGCAGCAGGAACGCCCTAAAGAGATCAACGAGATCCTGATCGAGTTTTTGCAGGGGCAGGGCTGAGCCCTGCACTCAGTGTTAAGGCCGCGCTCCGTTGTCGCGCGCGTCCCCTGCCAAGGGCTTAATACTGTGCTGCCGTCGCCACGGCCAGGGGTGACCCCGCAGATGTGAAACCCACCGTGGGTTTCACACTTCCTTGGGCAGGGGATGAGCCCCTGCACCCGCAGTGAGAAGGACGTTATGGCGCCCTCATCGGCGGCAGGGGCGCGGCGCGCCGGCACGGTTGATTCGCGGTGATCGCGCGGATAGTTTCGATATATCCCTCACTGGAGAGACTGAAGGCGTGCGGAAGTAACTACTCCATAGTTCGTGTCATCGGACAATCGCTCGCGCGGCGATTTTTTTCAATGCGCGTGGGCATTTTGGTGGAGCAGTTACGATGTTCGTACGATTATCAGGTCTCTGCTTTTCATATACCGATTCCGTTTCCATTCTGACCGACGTCACTCTCACGCTCGCGACCGGCTGGACGGGAGTGGTCGGGCCTAATGGCGCCGGCAAGACGACCCTGATCCGCCTTATCGGTGGCGATCTCGAGCCGGTGGCCGGCCATGTGCATCTCGATCCGCCCGGCGGGGCGATTCGAATTTGTGCGCAGACCGTCGAGACGCTGACACCCGAAATTGCCGCGTTCGCGCGCTCGACCGACGGCGTCGCGCGCCGAATCCATGGCGAGTTGCGCCTCGACGCTCTTTCACTGGAGCGATGGCCGACGTTGTCGCCGGGCGAACGCAAGCGATGGCAGGTCGGCGCGGCGGTCGGCGCCGAGCCGACGGTGCTGATGCTCGATGAACCGACCGACCATCTGGACGTTGAAGCGCGCGAGCTGCTGATCGCAGGCCTCGGGCGCTTTCGCGGCGTCGGAATCGTTGTTTCGCACGACCGTGCACTGCTCGACCGTCTCACGAGCCACACCGTGCGCGTGCATGACGGCACTGCACGCATCTGGCGCGGCTCGTACAGCGACGCGAAGCGCGCGTGGGAGGCCGAGGAGCGCGAGCGTCAATCGGAATACGAGCGCCTGAAGCACCATCGCGAGAACCTCGCGCGCCGGCTCGCCGACAAACGGCGTATGGCAACGTCGGCCGAAGCGGAGGCAAACGCGGGCACCCGAAAGCGCATGAAGTTCCGGGGTGACCATGACGCCACCAGCGCGCGTGCGAAGGGCAAAGCCGAGATGGCGTCGCGGAGAATTTCCCGCGACGCGGCTGTGCTGCGTGCGAACGTCGATCGCGTGTCGGAAAAGCTCGGCGCGTACAAGTTCAGCAAAGCGAAGGGACGCTCGATTTTTGTCAATTACACCCCTGCGCCGGTGGCCAAGGTCTTCACGCTCGACAAGGCCGCGATATTCGCCGGCGATGCGCGGCTGCTGGAAGACATTCATCTCGCGGTGCTGCGAGACGCGAAAATTCGCGTCGCCGGCCCCAATGGAATAGGCAAGAGCACGCTGCTGGCCGCGATGATCCGCGGATCCCACGTCGCCGCCTCGCGCATTCTCTATCTGCCGCAGGAACTCACCGCGCACGACGGTACCCTGATGCTCGACAAGGTCCGCGAGCTCAACGCCGACGAGCGCGGGCGCGTGCTCACGCTGGTCGCGGCGCTCGGCGTCGATCCCGACCGCTTGCTCGAGTCCGCGGCGCCGTCACCCGGCGAGGCGCGCAAGCTCGCGATGGCGTACGGGCTGGGGCGGCAGGTGTGGGCAATGGTACTCGACGAGCCGACCAATTATCTGGACATGCCGGCGATCGAACGGCTGGAGGACGCGCTCGTCGAGTATCCGGGCGCGATGCTGATCGTGACGCATGACGACGAACTCGCGCGGCGGTGCACATCGATCGAGTGGCGGCTCGACGGGCGCCGCGTCGAGGTGGCAGGGGCGCCGCGATTGACCCCGGAGATGTGAAACCCGCCTGGGTTTCACATCTCCTTGGGCAGGGGCTGAGCCCCTGCACCCGCAGTGAGAAGACGCGAAAATCTGCGCAGCGCATCTTTTCGCGACCACACTATAGAAGAGACCGCGCGCGACAACGGAGCGTGGCGTTAATACCGGGTGCAGGGCTCAGCCCTGCACCCGGTGTCCATCGCGAAATCCCGAGGACGGTCTTTCGCTCTCGGCCTTGAGAGAAAAGGACGCTTCGGCAGACTTTTCGATTAACAGTGGGTGCAGGGGTCAGCCCCTGCCGCCCACCGCGCAGGTGATTCTTCTATCGCGCGGCGGGGGCGCGGCGCCGGTGCCTTCGGCCGGGGAGGTCTCGGACAAAAGGAGGCCTACTGCGCTAATATTCTGCGCATCGTGCGGCTGATCGGTCGAATCGTTTATTTCTCAACTGCCGCGGCAGTCTTAGTCACCGTTTATGGCCCTTATGGTATCTTCACCACGGCCGGCGGAGGCGGGGCGAGAAAGGTGCAAGTTGACATCTCGCCCGGTGGAATGAATGGTAAAGCTGTTTCAGTAAGACCGGTCACTATCGCATAGGAGTTCTGATTGGAGCTGCCCCAGGCCACCATGCTGGTTTCGAATCCGGCGCCGGCGTTCGCCGCGTTGGTGCATGTCGGGTCGGTGGCGGCGTTGGTGATGCTGGCCCAAAGGTTGCTGGCACCGTCTGCAAATGCGCCGGGGCCATCATAAGGATCAAGAACCGCCGTGAAGTCGCAGGCCGTGTTGTTGGACGGAGGCACGCCGCTGCCGGGGACCTGGAGGTTATCATTGCTATTGAAGCTGAGGATTCCGGTGGCTGGGCCGCTCACGGGGATTGTCACCGACCCAAGAGCCGTGCCGTAGCCTCCCGTGACCCCGCCCGACTCATAATTTTCGACGTAGGCGATGAGGTCGTCCTGGTCGGCGCTGTACCCATTGCAAATGATTGAATGATTGCCAGAATACGGAGCCCGGCCAAAGGCGGTGGGTATCCCGCTTGGACCTGGCGACTGCTGCTGCATCGTCAAAGTGAGAACTGGTGCAGTCGGTGATGGGACCGTGTTGCCAAACAGCGTGGAGCCGCCGGCCATCTCCTGGATGGTGAATGCGAATGCCATACTGCCAGTGGGGGTGGGTCCAAGGGTTAAGTCGTAGTAGTTGAAGTTGGCGGTGAATTGCAGCAGCGCCATCCCTGGCGGCTCTCCCGCGGTCGTGACACTTGCAGCGGTGAAGTGGTTGCCACCGTCGAAGCACGGCAGAGCTCCTGTCAACGCCGCTTCTGCCGAGTAGCAGGTAGCAGGGCCCCCAATCATGCCGACGCCGGTTTCGAGGAATTGGATGTCGCCGTCGTTGTAGATCAATTCGCCGGTGATATTACTACAGCCTGCGGAGAACTGGATGACGCCAACGCCAACGATGGCGGTGAGCGCCCCGTTGTATCCCCCCGGCCCGACTATTCCCCCCGATCCACTCGCTGGGAGGGGGTTGGGTTCGGCTCCCTGCATCAGCATCGCGTAGCTGTGTCCGCAAAAGCCGGGGGATGGCGCCGGGACCGCACTCGCAATGGGCGCCGTCGCCAATGCCAGGCCACCAGCCAGGACTAGAAACAGAAGCTGCCTTTTCATACATCCTCCCTATTCTAACCGTCGATACCGAAGTTTAACTTTCCTGTAGCTTACCCATCTCTCAGATTCAGGGCCTGTCCCGAGCCGAAGGAAGCCATCCTTTCTGGTGGCGCGCGCTAGCACAGATGGAGACGGCGCGGCATCGAAATCTGTTCGTTCGCAGTCGATTAGCCTCTGCGTCCCGCAGTTGCGATCAGTCGATCGGTGACCCGAAGCGAGCGACACCAGGGAATCGAAGGATTTCCAATTTCCTATAGGCAAGTCTGGACCATACTCTAATAGTTTACCGTCCTGCAACTTTAGGTCATCGTCACAACTTTACGCTGAGGGTTTCTCAGCAGGGGTGACCCCTGCACCCAATGTTAAGGCCGCCCGCCGTTGGCGGGCGCGGGACCCTGCCAAGGGCCGAATAATGCGCTGCCGGCGCCGCCTTAGCGGGCTACAGATATTTGCGGCCCCATCGGTCGAGGAAAGTGACTTGCTCCAGCGGCGCGCGTGAGACTGGGCCGAAGTGTCCCATCGGATAACCTATCGGGATGATCGCGAAGGTCTGGGCCTTTTCGGGCAATCCAAGGATCTCGTCAACCTCTTTCTCGTAAAGCAGATGGCGCGTGGTCAGGGTTGCGCCCAGCCCCAAGGCGCGCGCGGCAAGCAACATGTTTTGCACGGCAGGGTAAATCGACGCCCCAGCTCCAACTCCACTTCCCGAATCGCCGTATAGGCAGCATACGATGAGCACCGGCGCCTCGTGCAAGTGTTCGGTGAGATGGTCCCTCGCCGCCAGCATCCGCTGCTTCTGCGCCTCAGTTTTGCCCGGAGGGGGCGGCGCCGCATGGAATCGTTCTTTGAGATCCTCGAAGGCGCGTTTATATCTGAGCTGAATCTGCTTTTTAATCTGGGGATCCTTCACCACGATGAAGCGCCAATGCTGAGTATCGCCACCGCTCGGCGCGCAGATAGCTGCCTCCAGGATTTCACGGATCAGTTCATCGGGGACTGGGTCCGGTTTCAGCCGGCGCATCGCGCGCATCGTCCGGATTGCGTCAAACAGGCTGATTTCTCGATCCATCTGGACATGCTCCTTTTTGCGCCGCTACCGGCTGCTCACTTCGGAGTTACGCGATGGTGCCGGAGGCGCGCAGGCGCTTGAGATCGGCGGGCGAGTAGCCGTGCGCGGCGAGGACTTCGTCGGTATGCTCGCCGGCCAGCGGCGGCCGCGTTATCCTGCCCGGCGTCGCCTCGAGCTTGGCGGCCAGCCCGGTGGTCAGGTACTCGCCGAGTTCGGGATGCGGCATCCGAAGCAGCATCGCGCGCGCGGCGGTCTGCGGATGCTTGAACATTTCTTCGACGGTGAGGATCGGCCCCGACGGGATGCCCTCGCGGTTGAACAATTGAATCCAATGCTCGGCGGGATGCGCGGCGAGCGCGCGATTTATTTCCAGGGTCAACGCGTCGCGATTTTTGAGCCGCCGCCCGCTGCTGTTGAATCGCTCGTCGGCGGCGAGTTCCGGGCGTCCAATCGCGGCGACGAGATGTTGCCACATCGTCTCGTTCCCGCATGCGATATTGAACGGCCGATCGGACGCCTGGAACGTGCCGTACGGCGATATCAGCGGATGATGGTTGCCGGCGGGCGCGGGAGTCACCCCGGTTTCGAAATAAATTCCCGCCGACCAGGTCAGGATGCTGACGATGGATTCGAGCAAGGAGGTCTCGACGCGCTGGCCGCGGCCGTCGCGATGGCGCGCCTGAAGCGCGAGCAGGATGCCTTGGGCGGAAAAAATTCCGCCGAGCAGATCGCAGATGGCGATGCCGACGCGGGTCGGCCCGCTCTCGGCGGTCCCGGTCACGCTCATCAGTCCCGACATCCCCTGCGCTATCTGATCGAAGCCGGGGAAATCGCGCATCGGCCCGGTGGAACCGAAGCCCGAGATGGAGCAGGTGATGATGCGCGGATTGCGTGCCGCGAGCGTTTCGTAGTCCAGATCGAGCGCTTGCATGACGCCGGGCCGGAAGTTGTCCACGACCACGTCGGCGGCGTCGATCAGGCGCATCAGGATTTCGCGGCCCTCGGGTTTTTTGATGGCGACTCTTAAACTTTTCTTGGAACGATTGGCGGAGAGAAAGAAGTAGTTGTCGGGACCCTTGCTGGCGCCCAGTTCGCCGCGGGGATTTTCGACCGGTTCGATCTTGAAAATCTCGGCGCCGTAATCGCCGAGGATTTGCGTGCAGAACGGACCGGCGAAATACCTGGTCAGATCGACAACTTTTATTCCCGCCAGCGGGGGTGGCTGTTCGGCCATGGGGGTAAACTTACTCGAAACTTCCATGGCGGAGCTACGTCTAAGAGAGGCACTAGTGTGTGTTAGTTTTGGTATTTCGTATTTCGTTGGAAACCAATGAACGATGGTTATAATGATTGAGCATCACCCATGAAATTGTCCAGTATGAAAAATAGCGCGTGGATGCTCGCGATCGCCGCGATCATCGCAGTCGCAGGGGCCTGGTATTTCTTCGGCCGGAGTTCGTCCGGGATGCGGATCGTTACCGCCAAGGCCACCGAAGGGCCGATCGTGCGGTCGGTCACCGCGACCGGGACGGTCAATCCGGTCATCGTGGTGCAACTCGGCACTTACGTGTCGGGACCGATCACCGCAATTTACAAAGACTACAACGCGGCGGTGAAAAAAGGGGAGCTAATCGCGAAAATTGACCCGCGGCCCTACCAGGTCACGGTCGATATTGCGCACGCGACGCTGGCGAACTCGATAGCGCAACTGGGCAAGGATAGCGCCGACCTCGCGTACAAGAAAGTCACCTACGAGCGCAACCTGGAGCTGTTCAAGGACGAGTCGGTCTCGAAAGACACGCTGGATTCGTCGTACAGCGCGTGGCAGGAGGACATCGCACAGGTCAACCTCGATCACGCCAACATCCAGCAGCAAACGGCCAACGTGAAGGCGGCCGAGTTGAACCTGAATTACACCAATATCGTGTCGCCGGTTGACGGCACGGTGGTCTCGCGCAACGTGGACGTGGGGCAGACCGTGGCGGCGAGCTTTCAGACGCCGACGCTGTTTCTGATCGCGCAGGACCTGACCAAGATGCAGGTGGACTCGAACGCCAGCGAGTCCGATATCGGCTACGTCAAGGAAGGGCAGAAGGCCACGTTTCGGGTGGATGCGTTTCCCGATCGCGATTTCGAAGGCGTGGTTGCCCAAGTTCGGCAGGCGCCGATCACGGTTCAGAACGTGGTGACCTACGACGTGGTGGTAAGCGTGGAAAATCCCGAACTGCTGCTCAAGCCCGGGATGACGGCCAATGTGATCATCGTGACGGCGTCAAAAGCCAAGGTGGTGCGGGTTCCGATCGACGCGCTGCGCTTTGCGCCGCCGGGAGAGCCGCCGGCGAATTCCGCCGCGCTGGATGGAGCGCCAGGCCAGCAGACTCGAGTCTGGGTTTTCGAGAATGGCAAAGTCACACCGGTCACGATCACCACCGGGCTCAGCGACGGAACCTGGGTCGAAGTCGCCCAGGGCGACGTGCAAGCGGGCGAACGCGTGGTGACGGACGAAGTGCGCAGTGCGGGATCGCATGGCGGGGGAGGGTCGCACAGCGGCGGCAGCGCCGGGACCGGTCCGGTGGGCGGAATGGTGCACATGCCCCACTAGCCGCGGGCGGTCATCCGATGAAAAGCGTGATTGAACTGGTCGAGTTGACCAAGACCTACGAGCTTGGCGAGGTCCAGGTCAACGCGCTGCGCGGCGTCAACCTGAAGATCGAGCGGGGCGAGTTCGTCGCGGTGATGGGCGCGTCGGGCTCGGGAAAATCGACGCTGATGAACATGCTGGGATGCCTGGACCGGCCCACCAGCGGACGCTACATCCTGGAGGGCGAGGACGTCGCGCGCCTGAACGAGTCGGAGCTGGCGACGATCCGCAGCCGTCGAATCGGGTTCGTTTTTCAGAACTTCAATCTGCTGTCGCGAACCTCGACGCTGGAGAACGTCGAGTTGCCGCTGTTCTATTCGGCGTGGACGGCCGACGGAGAGCATCGCGCCGCCGACCTGGTGAAACTGGTCGGGCTGGCAGGCCGCGAGCAGAGCCATCCCAATCAACTCTCGGGCGGGCAGCAGCAGCGCGTGGCGATCGCGCGCGCGCTGGTAAATCGCCCGTCGATACTGCTCGCCGACGAGCCGACCGGCAATCTCGACTCGACCAACTCGGCCGAGATAATGGACGTGCTCACCAAGCTCAATCGCGAACAGGGCCTCACGGTGATCGTGGTGACGCACGATCCGGATGTGGCGGCTTATGCGGACCGGATCGTCACGTTTCGCGACGGGGTGATCATCTCGGATACGCGAAAAGACGGGGTCGGCGCGCGCGGTGGCGCGAGCGTCCCGGCCGCTGCGCCGGGCATGGAGGCGGCGGATCGAACGGCATCGCTGCTGGACGAGGTGCGGACGTTTGCCAGCATGGCGGTGGTGGCGGCTGGTCGCGCGATCAAGCGCAACAAGCTGCGCGCCGCGCTCACGATGCTGGGTATATTCATCGGCGTCGCGGCGGTGATCACGATGGTGGCGGTGGGCGACGGGGCGCGAGCGTCGGTCGAGGCGCAAATCAACAGCCTCGGCACCAACCTGCTGATAGTGGTGCCGGGCGCGACGACCGCCAACGGCGCACGCGCGGGGCTGGGCAGCAATTCCACCCTTACGATCGGCGATGCGCAGGCGCTTGCGCGTAGCGGAGGCGCGGTCGCGCTGGTGACGTACATGGATCGGCAGGTGGCGCAGGTGGTCTCGGGAAATCGCAACTGGAGCACCAACATCCAGGGGACGACGCCGAGTTATTTTGCGATCCGAGACTGGCCGCCATCGATCGGACGCATCTTCACCGACGCGGAGGAAAAAGCGGGCGCGCCAGTATGCCTGCTCGGACAGACGGTGGTGAACAATCTGTTCGGCGAGGGGCAGAATCCGGTCGGCGCCACGATCCGGGTGAAAAACTCCCCGATGAAAGTAATCGGGGTGCTGTCAGTCAAGGGACAGTCGAGTTACGGGCAGGACCAGGACGACGTGGTAATCGTCCCGTTCAACACCGCAGAGCGCAAAGTGCTGGGCGTGTCGGCGCCGTCGGCAGCAGCCGCGCCCGCAGCGGTCGCCACGGCGAGCTCGACCAATCCTTACGCGTCGGTACCGACGACCAATTCGGTTTATAGCTCGACCACCGAAGCGAGCAACGCGTTCGGCGCCGCGGCGAAAATCACCGGCGTGGTTAATGTGATGTTTGTCAAGGCGAGCGGTTCCGACGAGGTGGACAACGCGGTTGCGCAAATCACGCGCATGCTGCACGAGCGCCATCACATCCAGCCCAAACAGGACGACGACTTTACGGTGCGCGATCTAAGCGAAATCGCGGCGGCGTCCGAGGGCGCCACGCAGGTGATGACGATGCTGCTGCTGGCGGTGGCGTCAATTTCGCTGCTGGTGGGCGGAATCGGAATCATGAACATCATGCTGGTGTCGGTGACCGAGCGCACCCGCGAGATAGGAATCCGCATGGCGGTCGGCGCGCGCCGCATCCACATCATGCTGCAGTTCCTGGTCGAAGCGATGCTGCTGTCGGCGATGGGCGGGCTGGCGGGAGTAATCTTGGGGATACTCGTGTCGAAGCTGATTTCAGCGCTGGCGGAATGGCCGACGCTGGTTTCGCCGACGGCGGTGATGGGCGGTTTTATTTTTTCGGCGGCGGTCGGAGTTTTCTTCGGCTATTACCCGGCGCGCAAAGCCAGCCTGCTGCATCCGATCGACGCTCTACGCTACGAATAGTTCAGGAGCGATGACGCTTCCGGGCATTGCCTGCCCGGGCAGGACGCCCCGGAGCGTGAGCGCTCGCGCATCGACATTAGTGAGGTGGGCAGAGATTTCTCACCTGCGGCGCGATGGTAAAGGCTACTCCGTAAGCGAATTAACCAGATAAATCAGGGGCTTAACGCCAATCCAATATCTCGAATGGGGCGATGCAGCAAAATAGCTGCGCCGCTCCGCGCTTTTTGTCGTCGACAAATCAGCCTGTAGAGTTAACGAACAATGGAATAAAATGAGAAAGATATACTTGACTTCAGAAAATCCTGAGATTATGAATTAGAGCTCTAAAGACTGATAGGAGACTAGATTAATGGTCAAACATGCTTTGAGGAAGATATTGCTGAGCATGGGGATGTTAATGCTGTTATGTCTTTTCGTGGCTTCAGCCAATGCGATAGTGAAGCCAGGCGACGTCATAACACCCGAAAACGCAGCGCAGGTGAAAGACCTGGTTTCGCCCGGGGTGTATTACGAAGTGACTCATGGAATGCACATGGATATCGTCCCGACCCAGCAGATCGATTGGCCGCCGCCTTACCGGGAGGCGACAGAAAAGTATTCCTCGCAGGTGCGGCTCTCAAACGATCATCGCAGTCTGATCGGCTATGTCGCCGGCCAGCCGTTTCCGCTGATCGATCCGAACGACCCTTATGTGGCGACGAAAATCGCATGGAACAATGTGTGGCGGCCCATCACGACTGATGACTACGACCTGCGCTTCTTCGATTGCCAGAGCCAGTACGTCCGTCCGGGCCAGGACCAGAATATAGTTCTGGATCTGGAGATCGGCCATTACGCCGGATACAACCTCTTCGGACGAGTCGAGGTCGAGCCGATGCCGGTCGATCCGGATTTCAAGCAGTCGGGGCGCATGTGGTTGTTCGGTCTGTACCCTTTTCTTTCGCCGGAGGCCCAGCGCGGCCAAGGCCTGATCCGCTATCGCTACGAGGATCCGAACCGTGGCGACGACGCCTGGGATTGGCAGCCCGGCACCCGTCGTGTGCGGCGCCTGAACGAGGCGATAAACAGCAGCGCGACGGGAGCGCAGACCTTCGATCCCGACCACTTCGCGGGCTTCAACCCCAAGACCGAGCAGTACACCTACAAGTTCCTGGGTGAGAGGCAGATGCTCGCGAGCGCGCATGCGCAACATTCGCCCGAAGATACTTGCCCCTACGATGGCGGTGCGACCGCATGCCCCGAGGCTTGGGAAATGCGCCACCTGTACATCGTCGAGGCGACACCGCGGCGCGATATCGGCGAGGCCGGCAGCGCGCTCGACAAGTACACCGACATCTATGTGGACACCGAATTAACATACGAGCCGTACATCGACACCTACGACCAGAAGGGCCATTTGTGGCGCTCGCACATCTACTGGCTGGCCTATCGTGACCGCCCGGTGCCGGATGCCCGCGTGGCGATCTATCCGTTCAAGCGGGAGTTCGTGGTGGGTTCGGCTTCGATCGACGTGCAGGGAAACTACTCGTCAATGTGTTACCTGCCCGGCCAGCACACGCCTGAGCGCGAATGCTGGTACATCAACATGGGGGCCGTCGACAAGGATTTCATCTCGGTGAAAGCGATGGTGGCCTCAGCTCCGTAAGCGAATTACCCAGAAAATTCAGGGGCTTAACGCCCCTCCAATATCTCGAATGGGGCGGTGCAGCAAAAAGCTGTGCCGCCCCACGCTTTTTACCGTCGATAGATCAACCGGTAGAGTTAAGGAACAATTTGATAATACGAAGAGGAAATGCTTGACTTCAGAAAATCCTGCGACTATCAATTAGGATTCTAAAGATGGACAGGAGACTAAACTAATGGCCAAGCATGCTTTGGGGAAGAGATTGCTGGGCGTGGGGATGTTAATGCTGTTATGTCTTTTCGTGGCTTCAGCAAATGCAGCAGTGAAGCCAGGGGATAGCATAACACCCGAAAACGCGGCGCAGGTGAAAGATCTGGTTTCGCCCGGCGTGTATTACGCAGTAACTCACGGAATGCACATGGACATCGTCGCGCCGGAGCGGATCGACTGGCCGCCGCCTTACCGGGAGGCGACAGAAAAATATTCCACGCAGGTGCGGCTCACCAACGATCATCGCAGCCTGATCGGCTACGTCGCCGGCCAGCCGTTTCCGCTGATCGATCCGAACGACCCCTACGTGGCGACGAAGATCATCTGGAACAACGTGTGGCGACCCATCCAGACCGATGACTATGACCTGCGCTTCTTCGATTGCCAGAGCCAGTACGTTCGTCCGGGCCAGGACCAGAACATGATCGCCGATCTCGAGATCGGTCATTACGCCGGATATAACCTCTTCGGACGGACCGAAGTCGAGCCGATGCCGGTCGATCCGGAGTTCAGGCAGTCGGGGCGCACCTGGTTGTTCGCTGAGTACCCGGTGCTTGCGCCGGAGAACATGCGCGGACAAGGAATAATCCGCTATCGCTACATGGAGCCGAGCCGCGGCGACGACAGCTGGGATTGGCAGCCCGGCACCCGTCGTGTGCGGCGCCTGAACGAGGCGATTCTCTCCAGCTCGACAAATGTGGTGACCTTCGATCCTGACCACTATTCAGGCTTCAACCCCAAGACCGAGCAGTACAACTACAAGTTTTTGGGCGACAAGCAGATGCTCGCGACCGTGCATGCGCAGCATTCGCCCGAAAACACTTGCCCCTACGATGGCGGTGCGACCGCATGCCCGGAGGCTTGGGAGATGCGCCACCTGTACATCATCCAGGCGGTACCCCGGCGCGATGTGCACGTGAATGCGCTCGAGAAGCTGGCCGACGTCTATGTGGATGCCGAACTGGATTTCCAGCCGTATATCGACACCTACGACCAGAGTGGTCACTTGTGGCGCGCGCACATCTTCTGGCTGGCCTATCGCGACCGCCCGGTGCCGGATGCCCGCGTGGCGATCTACCCGTTCAAGCGGGAGTTCGTAGTCGGTGCGGCTGCGATCGACGTGCAGGGTAACTACTCGTCAATGTGTTACCTGCCCGGCCAGCACTCGCCTGAACACGAATGCTGGTACATCAACATGGGGGCAGTCGACAAGGAATTCTGCTCGGTGAAATCGATGGTCGCTTCAGCACCTTAAGCGAGTCAATCCGATAAATCAGGGGCTTACGCCCCTCCAATAGCTCGAACGGGGCGGTGCAGCGAAAAGCTGCGCCGCCCCGCGCTTTTCTGCCGTCGGCAAATCAGACTAGATCAGTTTGTAGAATTAAGGAACAATCTGATAATATTCTGAGCCAGATACTTGATTTCAGAAAATTTCGCGACGCAGATTTAGAATTCTTAAGATGAAGGGGAGGTCATACTAATGGCCAGGCATGCTTTGGGGAAGATATTGCCGGGCGTGGGGACGTTAATGCTCTTATGTTTCATCGTGGCATCAGCAAATGCGGCAGTGAAGCCGGGTGACAGCATAACCCCCGAAAATTCAGCACAGGTCAAAGACCTGGTTTCGCCCGGGGTGTATTACGCAGTGACTCATGGAATGCACATGGACATTGTCGCACCGGAGCGGATCGAGTGGCCGCCGCCTTACCGGGAGGCGACAGAAAAATATTCGTCGCAGGTGCGGCTCACCAACGATCATCGCAGCCTGATCGGCTACGTCGCCGGCCAGCCGTTTCCGCTGATCGATCCGAACGACCCTTATGTGGGGACGAAGGTCATCTGGAACAATGTGTGGCGACCCATCCAGAGCGATGACTACGACCTGCGCTTCTTCGATTGCCAGAGCCAGTACGTTCGTCCGGGCCAGGACCAGAACATGATCGCCGACTTCGAGATCGGTCATTACGCCGGATACAACCTCTTCGGACGGACCGAAGTGGAGCCGATCCCGGTCGATCCGGACTTCAAGCAATCGGGGCGCATGTGGTTGTTCGCTGAGTACCCGGTGCTTTCACCGGAGAACATGCGCGGAAACGGAATAATCCGCTATCGCTACATGGAGCCGAAACGCGGCGACGACAGCTGGGATTGGCAGCCCGGCACCCGTCGGGTACGGCGCCTGAACGAGGCAATTCTGTCCAGCGCCACGAATGCGTCGACCTTCGATCCTGACCACTATTCAGGCTTCAACCCCAAGACCGAGCAGTACAACTACAAGTTTTTGGGCGACAAGCAGATGCTCGCGAGCGTGCATGCGGTGCATTCGCCCGAAAACACTTGCGCCTACGACGGCGGTGCGACCGCATGCCCCGAGGATTGGGAGATGCGCCACGTTTACATCGTCGAGGCAACACCGCGGCGCGATATCGGCCAGGCAGGCAACGCGCTCGACAAATTGTCCAACGTCTATGTGGACGCCGAACTGGGGTTTCAGCCGTACATCGACACCTACGACCGGAGTGGTCGTTTGTGGCGCGCGCACATCTACTGGCTGGCCTATCGTGACCGCCCGGTGCCCGATGCGCGCGTTGCGATTTACCCGTTCAAGCGGGAGTTCGTAGTCGGCGCGGCTGCGATCGACGTGCAGGGTAACTACTCGACAATGTGCTACCTGCCCGGCCAGCACACGCCTGAGCACGAATGCTGGTACATCAACATGGGGGCGATCGACAAGGATTTCTGCTCGGTGAAAGCGATGGTAGCCTCAGCACCGTAAGCCCAGGCCTTAAGCAGCCTGATTGATTGCTGAAACAGGCGCGGAGCGAAACGGCCAGTCGCCGTGGCGCTCCGCGCTTTGGTTTTTCCACAGCGCGCTAAACTGAATAGTTTACATATGCCGGATCGCGGAATATATTTCGCGTATCGCGCGATTGCAGGCTTCGCACCCGGAGCGCGATCGCAGAAAAGGTCCCGTGTCCCAAGCCGGCGCGGATGCGCCTCGCAGGTCCAACGAGTCGCTCTGCGCCGGCAACTTTCCCGCCGCATCAGCGCATCGCCGCGTATCCGAGTCAGACTTTGAAGCGGATGTGAATCATATCGCCGTCGCGCATCACGTAGTCGCGGCCCTCGAGTCTGAGCTTGCCGGCCTCTTTGACCTTCGCGTCGGACTTGTGGATGGCAAAATCCTCGTAGCTGACAACTTCGGCCCGGATGAATCCGCGCGCGATGTCTGTGTGGATTACGCCGGCGGCATCGAGCGCCGACTCGCCGCGCCGCAGCGGCCATGCATGCGCCTCCGGCTCGCCGGCGGTGTAGAAAGTGATCAACCCGAGATGATTGTAGAGCGCGCCGATCAGCCGATCGCGCGCGGGCGCGTCGAGTCCCGCGTCTTTTAGCATCTCCCTTTGGCCGGCCTCGTCGAGTTCCCACAATTCCGACTCGAAGGCGGCCGCCAGCCTGAACACCTCGAGGCCGTGCGCGCGCACGGCGGCGCGCTCGGCGTCGGTGACATCGGCGGCGGCGCGTTCCATCTCGCAGTTGACGGTGACCAGCGCGGGCTTTCGCGAAAGAAACCCGAAGCTCGAAAATGCCTGGCTCTCCTGCGCCGTCAGCTCGAGCAGTCTCAGCGCCTTGCCGTCGCCGAGCCATGCGATCACTTTCTCGAGCGCCGCGCGTTCGAAGTCGCTGCCGCCCTTCTCCTTCTTCAGCCGCTCGAGGCGGCGTTCGGCTTGATCGAAGTCGGCGAACACCAGCTCGCCCTCGATACTTTCGAGCGTCGCGACCAGATCTTTTTCCATGCCGGCGAATTGCGGAATCACGATCAGCAGCGCGTCCATGTCGCGCACCAGCGGCAGCAGACTCGGATCGAGCGCAGCGCCTTCCTTCTGCTCTTTGGGATTTGGCGCGAAGTCGAGAATGGTGAGCTCGACCGGAATCTTTTTCTTCGAACCGTACGCCGATTCAAGAAAATCAAGCCGCGGATCCGCGAGCTTGATTTGTCCCGGGCGCGCACGATTGCGGCCCTCGGCCGTGCCCGCAATCGGCGCGAGTCCCGTCAGTGCGTGAAATACGGTTGATTTCCCGGCGCCGCGTGCGCCGATGATCCCGGTCTTCAATTCATTCCACCTCGATCTTGGGGATTCTACACCACCGCAATTCGGGAGTAAGCCCTTCGCGGATCGGCGTTGACCAGAGTCTTTCTCACCAGCGCCGGCTTCGCTAATCTGCTATTCCCGTCTGCGGAGCAGCGCGATGGAGAGCCACCCTAGCTCAGTTGGTAGAGCAGCTGATTCGTAATCAGCAGGTCGCCGGTTCGAATCCGGCGGGTGGCTCCAAACAAAGCGGCGCAGGAGGATCGGTTATCGCGCGGCGGGCGCCAGCATCGCCAGCGCGATTTTGTGCAGCTCGCGATCGCCGGCGGCGATGATCTGCCCGCCGTCATACGGCGGCCCGCCCGACCAGCTCGTCACAATTCCACCTGCGGCCTCGATGATCGGGATGACCGGTTGGATATCGTAAGGCTGGAGGCTCGACTCGATCACCAGATCGATGAAGCCCGCGGCGAGCAGGCAGTACGAATAGCAATCGCCGCCGTAGCGCCTCATCCGCGCCCTGGACGCGAGCTGGCGAAATGCGTCGCGTTCGCCCGGCCCGGAGAACATCGCCGGATCGGTTGCGCAGACGATCGCGTCTTCCAGCCGCCGGCATTGGCGCACCCGAAGCGGGCTGCTTGGGCCGCGACCCCTCAGCTCGGCGCCCAGCCGTGAACCGACGAACGTCTCGCCCGTGTACGGCTGATGCATCACGCCGATCACCGGTCGCACGCCGTCGTTGAGTGCGATCAAAACGCCCCAATGCAGTTGCCCGATAATGAAGGCGCGCGTGCCGTCGATCGGATCGATGATCCAGGTCAGCCCATCGGCGCCGGCCGTGAAGCCGTGTTCCTCGCCGAGGATTCCGTGGCCGGGATGGACGCGGTGAATCTCGTCGCGGATCGCCCGCTCCGCCCCGCGATCGGCGAGCGTCACCGGATCGTAGCCGCCGGCGCCTGCCTTATTCTCGACCGCGAGGCGCACGCGAAAATACGGCAGGATCGTGCGTCCCGCGAGGTCCGCCAGATGGCAGGCAAAGGCGGCGTACTCTTCGATCGCGCGATCATCCATCGTCGGCATCGGCTGCTCTGCTCGGGAGCCGGCCCGGTTACGGGACTTCGGTGCTCGCGTCGAGCCACGCGAACATCAGTTCGCTCACCATCGATGGATCGAGCGAGGCCGCGCCGCCGCCGTACACCGCGCCGCTGCGCGCGGGCGTCGCGGGCGGATTCCTGGCGTACTCGACGCCGGCCGTGATGTCTCTGACGAAACGCGTCGCCACTCCGGGAAGTGTCTGCGGCAAGGTGACGCACAGGTGAAAGCCCGGGGGCCGCTGCAGCCCGTTAACGCGCCATCCACGTTCCACGATGAAATCGTTGACGTGGAAGATGTCCACCTTGTCCGACGTAATCCCGATGCAGTAGGTCGGCTTGCCGATAATCTTGAGCTCGGGAATTTTTGCGATCCCCGACTTGATCGTGTCCGCCGCCTTCATGATGCGGCGGGTCGCCTTCAGGTAGCCCTCCTCGCCGAGCGTGACCATCGCGGCCCATGTCGATGCGCTGATTCCCTCCGAGCGGCTGCCCGCCACCGTGGGCGACGCATACAGCCCGCCCTGCCAGTCGGTAATCGCGAAGTACATGCGCCGGCGCAACGCATGATTGCGATAGAGCACGACCGACGCGCCCTTCAGCCCGTAGCCCCATTTGTGCGTATCGCAGGACATCGAGGTGACGCCCGGCAGGCGGAAGTCGAACGCCGGAACATCGTACCCGAGCTTTGCGATCCACGGCAGGATGAAACCGCCGAAGCAGCTATCGACATGCAGACCGACGCCGGCTTCAAGCGCAAGCGCGGACAACTTCTCGATCGGATCGATCAGCCCGTGCGGATAATTCGCCGCCGAACCCGCGATCGCGATGGTGTTGGGCCCGATCGCGCGCCGCATCGCGTCCACGTCGGCCAGGTAATCGGCTCCGACCGGCACGCGAATCAGCTTGATGCCGAAAAAGTGCGCGCCCTTGGAAAATGCCGGATGAATCGTCTCGGGCACCACCATCTCGGGCGCCGTAATTCCGCGCTCGGCTTTGGCTTTCTCCCGATACGCCAGCATCGGCAGGATGATGCTCTCGGTGCCGCCCGAAGTGATCGCTCCGCATACGTCGGCCTGCGGATCCTGCTCGCGCGCCAGCTCCGCGCCCAGCATCCGCGCGGTCATCGTGATTATCTCGCCTTCGAATTTGGTGCCGCTCGGGCACATGTCGCGCTGCAGCAGGTTGACGTGCGAGAACAGCGAGAACACGCGGTTGAGGTAAGCGTAATGCTCCATCCCGCCGTGGTAGTAGGTGCCCGAGATCTGGCCGGTCTGCCAGCGCGCGTTTTCCTCGCGCGCGATACTGCGCAACTCGCGCATGACCTCCTCGGGCTGGCGGCTCTTCTTGGGCAGCTCGCGGTAGATCTCGAAGGTTTCGCGATAGGGGAACATATCTCCGAAAGGTCCGGAGGGCTCTTGCTGCTTCTTCGCTGCCTTGGGCATAAGACGACTCCTTAAAGATCTCCGATGGGAACCAGTGAAAAGCGAAACGGCCCGGCGGTCGCCGCTCTTATGATCGCCATCGATTTGAACACTAGTCCATCACCAGATTCAATCCGATGCGCGGGCGGCCGGGTTGAGGCGCCGGTAGATCGCGCGGTTGCGCTTATAGAACTCGAGGAACTCACGGAACTGGCGATCGTACAGGCGCCGGTTGATCTCGATCGGCCGATACTCGGCGGCAATCTTCACCCGTGCGGAGATTTCCTCGACTGCGATCTCGCCGAGTGCGGCAAACGCCGCCATCGCGGCGCCCACCGCGTTGGCATTGCGCGGATTGGCGACCTGCCGCACCGTGCATCCGAGCACGTCGGCCTGGATCTGGCACCAGAGATCGGAGCTCGCGCCACCGCCGATGAAATTGAGATGCTCGAACGGCCTCCCGATGAACTTCTCGACGTAGCCCTTGAGCCATCGCAGGTTGTACGCGACCCCTTCCATCACTGCGCGCACGTAATGGCCGCGGCTGGTGCGCGCGTTCTGATTGAAGAAGGCGCTTCGCGTCGACGCATCCTCGTGCGGCGCAAGCACGCCGTTGATCCACGGCGTGAAGATCAATCCGTCGCTCCCCGGCGCAACCGCCGCGGCGAGCCGGTTCATATCAGCGTAAACGTCGATGGGAGAATTCGCGCTGTCGGTGGGATACAGGATGTCTTTCAGGAACTCGAGACTGCGTCCCGCCGCGCCCTGTTCCGCACTGACCATGTAGCGGCCCGGCAGCGCAGCCGGCATCGCGCTAAGCATGTGGAGCGGGTCGGTCTTCTTCGCCGGCACGTGGCAGCTCAACCACGCCGTGGTGCCGATATAGAAATAGCCCTCATAGTTGTCCACCGCGCCCGCGCCCAGGGTCGCCGAATGGCCGTCGCACGAGCCCATCACCACGCGAGTGGACGGCGCCAGTCCCAAATCCGCTGCGACTTCGGGCTTGATGGCGCCGAGCACGGCGTTAACCGGCCGCAAGTCCGGCAATTTGGCGCGATCGACGCCGGCCATCGCAAGCAGCTCAGGCAAGTAGTCAATCCGGTTGGGGTTGCGATTATCGGTCAGCCAGTAAGTGAACATCGTCGCGTACGAAGCCGCGAATTGCCCGGTGAGCCGCAGGTTGAGGTAATCCATCGGCTCGAGAAACTTGAAGGTCCGCGCATATACCTCGGGGCGCTCATTCTTGAAGAACAGGATATGGCCGAGGCCATCGACGCCCGATTGAACCGGCGCGCCGCCCGTGAAGCGCAGCCATTTGAGCAGCTTGAACAAGCCGTAGCCCTGCACTCGCGGCCATCCGCCGGCGACCGCGCGATTGTATTTCGCGCCGCGGGTGTCCATCCATGAGATCGCATTGCCGATTGCGGCGCCGTCCTTGTCAACCGCCACCGTGACGGCCCACAGCGTGGTGCATACGACGGCGATGATCTGCGCGGAAGGCACGCGCGAGGCCGCGATCGCCTCCTTCGCCGTGTCGCACACGGAGCGCCACCATTGATCGGGATCCTGCTCGACCGCGCCTCCCTCCATCATGATGGTGGACGTTTGGCGCAATGCCGACGCGACGACTTCGCCCGCGCTCGAGACGACGGCGGCCTTGGTGCTGCTGGAGCCCATGTCGATGGCGAGCACGTATTTCAGCGGATTGGACGAGGGCATCTGCGTGAGTTCCGCTCGCGCGGGTTTGATGCGTCGCGCGGGTTCCTCAGAATGACCGCATCACGGAAAATAATCCAGCAGTTTGGAACTCTTTGGGGAGAGCGCAACGGCAACGGGGGGCTCGCCGCTGCGCTTGCGTGGCGAAGGGGCGGCGTTGTAATCGAAGCGTCGAGGTCGGAGAATTCTCAGATGGCCAAAGCTGATTCCATTGTCACATTGGGCGTCGATGCTGCTCGGGCGCGTCGTCCCGCGATCATCGATCGTTTCGCGCGCGGCGCGGTTCTGAGCCGTCTGGCGGGAATCAAAACCGGCCGCATCGTGATCGAAGATGGTGACGAGCGCATCCCATTCGGCCAAGGCATCGAGGACGCCGAGTTGCACGGCACCATCCACGTCAAGGACCGCCGCTTCTATTCCGACATCGCGCTCGCGGGCAGCATCGGCGCCGGCGAAGCGTACATGGCCGGGTCGTGGACGGCCGACGATCTGACCGCGCTCGCGCAAATCATGATCCGCAACCGCGCAGTGATGGAGGGCATGGATGGCGGCCTGGCGCGGCTGGCCAATCCCGTCCGCCGCTTCATCCACTACCTCAATCGCAACACCAAAACCGGCAGCCAGCGCAACATCGCGGCGCATTACGATCTCGGCAACGATTTTTTCGAGTTGATTCTGGATCGCACGCTGATGTACTCGTGCGCGATCTTCGAGAGCGCCGGCGCCACGCTGGAGGAGGCGGCGACGGCCAAGGTCGATCGCATCTGCCGCAAGCTCGATCTTCGCGCCCACGATCACCTCGTCGAGATCGGCACGGGATGGGGCGGGTTCGCGATTCACGCGGCCAAAAACTACGGATGCCGCATCACGACCACCACGATCTCGCGCGCGCAGCACGACTACGCCGTCAAAAAAATCGCCGCCGAGGGCCTGGCGGATCGCATCACTGTGCTGCTCAAGGACTACCGCGACCTCAGCGGCCAGTTCGACAAGGCCGTCTCGATCGAGATGATCGAAGCGGTCGGGCACCAGTTCCTCGATTCGTATTTCCGCAAATGCGGCGAGCTGCTGAAGCCCGACGGCATGATGCTGCTGCAGGCGATTACGATCACCGACCGCGAGTATGCGGGCGCGCTCAAACGCGTCGATTTCATCAGGAAGTACATTTTCCCGGGCAGCTTCATTCCGTCGGTCACGGCGCTGTGCGATTCGATCACGCGCTCGAGCGACTTGCGGCTGTTCCATCTCGAAGATCTCACGCCCAATTACGCCGAGACCCTGAAGAACTGGCGAATCCGGATGTTCAACAACATCGAGCGCGTGCGCGCGCTCGGCTATCCGGAAGAATTCATCCGGATGTGGGAGTACTACCTCTGCTACTGCGAGGCGGGCTTTCGCGAGCGCTACATCGGCGACGTGCAGATGATCCTGACCAGGCCCGATTGCCGACGCGCCCCCATTCTGCCACCCCTGCCGCGGCTGTAACCTGGCGCCTGTTCAATTTTCGCGAGCGCCGGGTGCTTCCCGCTTGACAACAGCGATAACCAGATGATAACTACTATCACCTAGGTGATGGAACTACAGCTCGTAAATGAACGACGCCGCGGCCCTTACGCCGCCAAGCGCCTGTCCGAGTTCGCCGCGCGATGCCGCCGCGGCGGCCTGGCGGTCACTCCGCAGCGCCTGGCGATCATCAAGGCGCTGCTCGGCTCCGGCGAGCATCCGCGCGCCGACGCGATCTTTGCCGCGGTCCGAAGGCAGCATCCCTATATTTCGCTCGCCACCGTGCATCGCACGCTGGAAACGCTGTGCGACATCGGCGAGGCGCGCAAGGTCACGATGCTGCATGACAGCGCGCGCTACGACGGCAATATCACCCCTCATCATCATGTGGTATGCGTCAAATGCCGGCGCATCCGCGATATCGAGATCCCCCGCCTTGATCGCCTGCTCGCCGGGCAGTCGGAACTGGGCGAGTTCACGGTGCTCGGTTCGTCGCTGGAGATTCACGCGCTGTGCGAGGAATGCGGGGCCAAACGCGCCAGGGCGAATCGGACCGGGAAGCCGCGCCATTGATTTTTTAAGTCAGCTCAATCAAACCAATTGGAGTCAGAACCAGGAGAAACAAAAATGGCAAATCTCAAAGGAACCAAAACCCATCAGAACCTCAAGAATGCGTTCGCAGGCGAGAGCCAGGCTAATCGCCGCTATCTCTATTTCGCCAAGATCGCCGACGTCGAAGGCCAGCCGGAAATCGCGGGCCTGTTTCGCGATACGGCCGAAGGCGAGACCGGACACGCCCACGGTCATCTCGACTATCTGAAATCAGTTGGCGATCCGGCGACCGACATGCCGATCGGCGATTCGATGCTGAATCTCAAGTCCGCAGTTCACGGCGAGACGCACGAGTACACCGACATGTACCCGGGAATGGCGAAGACGGCGCGCGAAGAGGGCTTCGCGGAAATTGCCGATTGGTTCGAAACTCTCGCCAAGGCTGAGAAATCCCACGCAGGGCGCTTCGCCAAGGCGCAGGGCACGCTCTAACAGGGTATCGCGAACATCGCCAGCGGGCGGGCTTCTCACAGCCCGCCCGCTAGTTCAACGGCGGCGCGCGCCGGACTGCGGTACGCGCGCACGCCGCGCGCGCCCGCATCGAAAAGTCCGCAGCCAGGATTTTCCCCGATGGCCAACCGAATCGAGGCCAGGCCGAGCGACGGCCTTTCCTACAATTCCACAGAAGCGAAGTACTGGGACCGCGCCGGACTCGACAAGGAAGTCGAGCGGGTGTTCGACATCTGTCACGGCTGCCGTCTGTGCTTCAATCTTTGCCCGTCGTTCCCGGCGCTGTTCGACGCGACCGATCGCAACGACGGCGACGTGAGAGGACTCACGGCGGCCGAGAAAGAGCGCGTTATCGCGCTCTGCTACGGATGCAAACTGTGCGAGATCAAATGCCCCTACACGCCGCGCGACGGTCATGAGTTCCAGCTCGATTTCCCGCGGCTCATCCTGCGCGCCAAGGCGGTGAGCGCAAAGGAAGACGGCGTCAAGCTGCGCGAGCGCCTGCTGGCGCATCCCGATCAGCTCGGCAAGGCAGGCGCGGCGGCGCCGACGCTGGCAAACTGGGGATGCCATCAAAAGTTCCAACGCGTGATGATGGAGAAGCTGCTCGGGATTCATCGCGGCAAGCTGCTTCCCGACTTCGCCGCCGAGACTTTCGACAAGTGGCTCAGGCGGACCGGGCTGCCTGCAATGCCGGCCGAGCCGACCGCGAAGGTCGCGATCTTTCCGACCTGTTTTGTCAATTACTACAACCCCGGGCCGGGCAAGGCCGCGGTCGAGGTCTTTGCGAAAAACGGATGCGCGGTGAAATGCCCGAAGCAGAACTGCTGCGGGATGCCCGCGCTGGACGGCGGCGACGTCGAGTTCGCGCGCAAGGAAGCGCGGGCGAATATCGCTTCGATGCTGCCGCTGGTGCGCGAGGGCTACAAAATCGCCGCGATCAATCCGACCTGCTCGCTGATGATGCGCGCGGAGTATCCGAGCCTGCTGCCCGGCGCCGAGGTCAAGGAGTTCGCGGCGGCGGTGGTCGATTCGCACGAACTGCTTTACGAGCTGCATCGCGCCGGCAAGTTCAACAAGGAATTTCTGTCCACGCCCGGCACTATCGCGTATCACGTCCCGTGCCATCTCAAGGCCCAGGGTATCGGGCTGCGCTCGCGCGACCTGATGCGCCAGATTCCGGGCGTGGAAGTAACGACCGTCGATGCATGCACGGCGCATGACGGGACGTGGGCGATGAAAAAAGAATTCTTCGCGCTCTCGATGAAGTGGGGCGAGAAGGCTTTCGCCGGGATGCGCGAAGCCGGAGCACGGGTGATGGCGACCGACTGTCCGCTGGCGGCGGTGCAAATCGAGCAGGCGACGGGAGTCCGTCCGCTTCATCCGCTCGAAGTGCTGGCGCGCGCGTACAAGCAGGAGCAGGGGTGAGCATCGGCTCAGCCCTGCCGGTTGGCGGGCGCGGCATGAAGGAAGAATCACCTGCGCGGTGGGCGGCAGGGGTGACCCCTGCACCCGGTGTTAAGAAGACGCGAAAATCTGCGCAACGCATCTTTTCGCGACTACGCGATGGGCAGAAGTGAGCCCTGCGCCGAGTGAAAAGGAGAAGATGCGGCCTGACGGCCTGTTAGGACTTTTTTTGAGTCATCCTGAGCGAAGCGAAGGAACCCGGATCCGGGATTCTTCGCTACAGCAACTTTCGCTCTAGAATGACACGGACGGCCGCACCGCAGGGGTGACCGCTGCACGCAGTTTTGGGATAAGAAAAGTTGCGGGACTTCGTCCCGGTTAGAACTTCATTTGCTGCAAGGAGAATGACGATTGAAGACGATCACTTTTGACGAAATACTTCCGCTGGCCGATTACGAACGGGTGCGCGCGCGGCTGCGGCCCTTGTTTATTCATGAGAAGGAACGGCGCCGGCTCCACGTCGGGTCGCATCTCACGTTTATTTTCGAGAATGCGCAGACTGCGTGGTACCAGATCGAGGAGATGATCAAGGCCGAGAAAATGACGCATCGCGAAGCAATTCAGCACGAAATCGACACCTACAACGAGTTGCTTCCGGCCGCCGGCGAAATTGCCGCGACGCTGTTGATCGAGTACGCCGAACCGCGCGAACGCGACGCGGCATTGGCCCGGCTGGCCGGCCTGGAACGCCATCTGTGGCTGAAAGTGGGTCCGCAAAGGATCGCGGCAAGATTCGACGATCGCCAGATGTCAGACGAAAGAATCAGCGCGGTGCAATTTGTCAGGTTCAGCATGGAGGGCGTGGACGCGGCCCGGTTTCTCGAACTCGCCGGCAAGGGCGAGGTAGCGGTAGAGGCGGACCATCCGAGCCTGGCGGCCCGCGGCGCGATCGGCGGACTGCTGGCGGCGTCGCTGGCGGAGGATCTGCGCTAGCGGGAGATTGAATGTGAAACCCGCCTGGGTTTCACGCTTCCTTGGGCAGGGGCTGCAGCCCCTGCACCCGCAGTGAAAAGACACGAGAGTGCACAAAGACGAACGCCGAATCCGGAAATCCGGATTCGGCGTTCGTTGTTTAGTTCGTGTGGCTAGCTAGCGGTTGTTACTCACAGGCTCCGTCACCGTGCGCACCTTTCGCAGTGGACGTGCAGGTGCTGGTAGGTACCGGCGTGGGGGTGAACGCCGGCAGCGCAACGCCGGCCGGCAAGTTCATCTTGGCGTGCGGTCCTGAAATGATCAGGGTCGGGGGAATGTCGCCGCCGCTAGTAGGAAAATCAGTAAACATCAACAGCGAATTGTTGCCGTTGTTTACGACGTACATAGCGTCGTCGGCCGCGTTGATCGCAATGCCCTCCGGAGCTCTGAGATGCGTGTGTGGGCCTGAAATCGTGCCAAGCAGTTCGCCATCAAAAAAGAAGTTAGTGTAATCGTAATTCAGGAAAGGATCGAAGATTTGGATGCTGGCCGGGACGTCGGTGCAGGTTCCGGTTCCGCTGCCCGTGCAGCAAGAGTGCGGCGTAGCAGCGGCGGTGCACATCTGGTTGAGGTCCTTACCCTTTGCGCCACGGTCTGTCACGAACAAGTCGTCATCCGGGTCGACCGCATCAGCTACCGGATCAATCAGTGCGTCCTGTGTCGGACTGCCTACGCACGTGGCGCCGCACGAACCTATGAGAGAGGTCGGAAATTCATCGCCACCCAGGGGAGTAGCATACACGGTTACGTAGCGAGGGGCGCACTGGAGGGCCCAGGCGAGGGCGCCGGCGTTGTTCACGACGAACAGGTAGCCATATTGGTCAAACGTGAGGCTTTCCGGACCCGCCAAGAGAGTGAAGCATCCGCCGATCGTGGAGTTCTGGTCGTAGAGGCCTAAAGTGAGCGGGTTGACTGCGTTCACGACCCATCCGCCCGAGGGAAGCGAGGGGGCAACGTTGGCGATGCCGGAAGGCAGGGTCCATCTATTGTACATCGTAATCGTGCCCAAGGACGCGCCCGGCCCGACCGGCCCGGTCGAGCACCTTAGGGGCTCGGTTGTGATTGTGGAGGGCCCTTCCAGGCAGGCGGCCTGGTCGCACTCCCCAGCAGGGCAGTCAGGAGAACCAATTACCTCGGGAAACTGATTCGCAACCGCCAGCATATCGGTCCCGGGATTTTGCCCATCGTAGGGGCTTTCAAAGGCCGCGCCTCGGGGTAAGAAGACGCCGGTAGTGTTGGGGTAACCGTACGCGAAAAGCGGTGAGCAAATTATGTTGTCCGGCAGTGAGTTGCCGTTGGCGCCCGGAGAGAAGAGCTCGACCAAGCCAGTGCCATATAACAACGGGCTCGTGGTGCCGGGGGCGGGCTGGCCAAACGGACCGCAGAGGGCGGAATCGAGATCGAGAAAATCGATCGGAAGCGTCACCGCGATCTCATTGTCGATCGAGCTCACTGCGTCTTGAGCCGCCCCGGTGCTGGCGCCCAAATTCGTGTTGGGGCCGTGGACAAATAATTTAGGCCCGGCACTGGCCCCCGCCCCCGCGAGGAAGGTCTCGAGGCTGCCGTCGAAGACGGCGCCATAACTCGACACGACGACGGTGTCTTCCAGACGCGGTTTGTCGACGCGGGTGAGTTTTTTTGATCCCGCGTAGCTGGAACCCGCTGTCCCCGCAACGAGCGCAGCGGTGACGAACACCGCGGCCACGAGCGAAAGCCGACGAGCGACCCCCATCAGCTCCAGCGCGCGCGCGCGCGCCAACGAGATCCCATCCCTGCCCTGAGTCATCGCCTGCATCCTTCCATGCGTCATTGTTTCTAACCCCCGCCGAGTCGAATCGGTGTCCCGTCTGCTGACCCAATCAGCCTAGAAAACCCACGCAGCCGTCGGTTCGTTCCGATCCTCGCAAAGCCAACGCAAGCCCCGCCAAGGTCCGGAAAACGCCCCGGACGCGCATTCGGTGGTCGTACCTACACTGATCGGATGAGAAATTCAAGTCCGGCGTAACCCTTTGTTCATGATCGCAGTTGACGGTCACCCGAGCGATCGACTGTGCCAATTGCATCCAAATCGAGACGGAACTTTACTCAATTGCCCCGGAGGGCCGCAAGCGCCGCCCGGGATCCGGATAAGCGGGCATTTGAGCCGGGCCAGCTGAGGACGGCCAGAGCCGAACAACCGAATCGGGAAACGCAAATACGATGCGGCCCTTAACGGGCTGTTGCGAACATATTACCGGCGCGTGCATCCTCCTTGACAAGGTATGCGGGGGAATGATACCTAAGCCGCGTTCGCAGATTATTGCGCGCGAACGGGGAATGAGTGTCTGACGCTTGCCTGGTGGACAATCGGGCGAGGAGTCGTAACCACGAGGGCTCCAGCTTGGGGGTGACTATGCAGAACGGGAATCAGGGATTCGGCGGAACGCGGTGGCGGAGTCTGTTGGTGGCCGCCGTGGCAGCGATCGGGACACTGTGGGCGTCGTCCGCGATGGCGACGATCACGCAGGGCGATTTTTCAGTTTTTGGATTTTTCGAAACTCGCGATTCGGGTCAGTGGGGCGAAGGTAGCGCCTCTGAAGACTCGACGCCGACGAAGATCGTTCATGGCGTGCCCGGGACGTACGCGATCCCGGGGCAGTCGTTCGGGATGACGGGCGGCAGTTTCGATTTCAATCATTGGGACCTGGCCGAACAGCGCAACCTTGCAGACGTACGGCCCGATTACCACATGATCAAGAACTACAAGCTGCTTGGCCGCCTCGACACGCTGTATATCAAGGATGCGGACTTCTTCGCGTACTACCGGCCGTGGTACGACTCGTACGGTTCGCTCAAGAACGGTGGCCGGCAGGAGCCGAACACGGATGTGGTGCCGTACAACACGGGAGGCGGAGGCCCTACGCTGCAGAACGAATACTTCAAGGATGATCTGCGCGAGTATTATGCGCAGTTGAACTTTACCGACAACTTCTCCGCACGAATCGGCAAGCAGCAGGTCATCTGGACGGAAGCCGACGCGCTGTCAGGCACCGAAGTCACCAACCCGGTTAATGCGACATGGCACGGAGTTTATGGCGCAGAGTCGCCCGAAGACACGCGCACAAACTTGCGGATGATCAAGCTGAACTACATCCTGCCGGACTTCTACAAGACGGCGAACAACGAGCTTGAAGGGTTTATCATCCCCGGCGACTTCGAGGGCGCCGGGATCAACGTCCAAACAGACCCGCGCAATCCGTGGGTTGCTCCGGCCGCACTGTTCGGTGGTTGCCCGGTTTCGACCTGCGGCTTTGGCGCGCCAGACACGCCGTTTCCGTTCAGCATCAACCAGAATGGGCAGCAGAACAACGTCAGCGAACTGCCCAACGGCGCCGGATGGAACTTCGCAAAGTCGATGGTCGCCCTGCCCTTCGGCCCCATAATTAAAGGGAAGCAAACGTATTCCTTTTACGACGTCGTCATAAAAAATATCAGCCACACCCCATCAAACTCGCTGCAAAACAGCGAATTCGGAGTGCGCTATTCGAGCCTGCTGCCGATTGGCAACGGACTCCAGGCCAGCTTCATCTACTTGTACGAATTCCGCGATGCACGCGGTGTGGCTTGCTCGAACTGCAAAGCGAGCATCACGGGCGAACCGGGCGCGTTTGGGGTAGGCCCCGGCGAGTTCGTCGTTCCCGGGATTTACACCGTCAAGCCGCGTGCGGGGGTGCCCGTGGGCGGGACGTTTGTGGACGTTTCCGAGACCGACTATCGGCGCAACAATTTCTTCGGCATGACGGGAACCTATTACGATAAAGACCTGACCGACATCGTGTACCGCTACGACATTCTGTACCAGCCGGACCACGCGGTCGGCGTTGCGTCTGCCAAGGACGCTCAAGGCTCGGAATGGACCGAGTTCACACGCTGGGTCCTCGCGGGTGATCGTCCGACGTACATCCCCTGGATATCGAAGCAGCACACGTTCCTGACGTTTCAGAACACGCTGACCTGGCAGCCGGATCTTCCCAACCATGCGACGACCATCGTAACCGACGCGGGCAAGAACCGCCAAATCAGCGACATAGCGTTCATCGCGGCAACGAACTGGCTGATGAACGGCCAGTTGACGGCCCTCAACACAGTGGTGTGGGACGTCGACGACAACGTCGGCGAGCTGGCGACGACCAACGTTTACCGGTATTCACGAAACATTCTGCTCGGGATGAATGCGGAGTGGTTCATCGGACGAAGCGGGCGCTACACGGATCCGTACCTGCTCAGCCGCGAGCAGCGTTTCAACGAACTCGAGTTCACCTTCACGTACGAAATCTAGAAGTCGATTGGACTGATCGGGCGGCTGTAGCATATGCTACAGCCGCTTTCTTTTTTCCGGCACGATGACGACATTGGGGGGATCAAGCGGGGTGCGACCGCGTTTTTTTTCGCCTCGATCTTCCACGCCGGCCGCGCATATCGCGATGGACGACAATCCACAGACAGACTGGTACCTGGTGCGCACCAAGATCGGCAAGGAGCGCTGGGTCCGCGATCAACTGGCCAACGCGGTGCCGGAGGTGTTCCTGCCGATGCTCAAGGCGAAGGCGCCGCGATGGGGACGGATGGCGACGTCGATAGCGCCGCTGTTTCCATGTTACGTGTTCGCCAGGTTCGACCTTCAGCGGCAGTACTTCGAGGTGAAATATATGGCCGGGGTGCGCGCGATCGTGTCGGCGGGAATCGATCCGCTGGCGGTGCCCGCGGCGATAGTCGCGGAGATTCGACGCCGGGGCGTGGACGACGTGATCGAAATAGCCGACAAGCCATTCGGCACGGGCGAGCGGGTGGTCGTCGTTGACGGTCCGTTCCGGGGATTCGAGGCAATTTTCCAGCGTTATCTCTCCGGCGCGGAGCGAGTGGCGATTCTACTCAGCGCCGTGGAATCGGGCGGGCTGCGCGTAGTGCTGTCAGCCTCGGCGGTCGCCAAAGATAGCTGACAGATGCGGTCGCCGCGTGCACTCAAAATTATTCGCGCAATGCTGGCGGGCACGGCGCTCGCGTGCGCGGGCTGTTCCGCCAGTTCGCCGGGATTGGCGATACCTAAAATGCTGGGGCTCGTGGGACCGCCCAACCTGACGTCGTTTCTGGATGTGCGATTCGGCGATTCGTTCTATCGCGTGCAGAACAGGTTCCCATCCGGTGTGATGGAGACCGCTCCCTACGGCGCCGACACCTACCGATTAAACAATATCGAGGTCGATTCAATCCGCTACGAGCAGGTGAAGTACGAGTTCACGACCTACTCGGGCATGCAGCTCGTGATGGCGCGGTTCACGCCTGATTCGAGCGGGAAGGTACTCCAGAAGCTGATCCAGGCCGTCGGTCCGCCCAGCGAGCAAAACAGCTCCAAGGGCAGCGCTCCCGCCGACACGCAGGCGTTCTGGCAGCTTCCGCACGGCGAACGGGTCGTATTTGATGGTCCGAAGCGATTCGTCGCAATGTTGGGGCCGGGCGGTGGCCCACTCAAGCAAGACGCGATAGAAAACGAAGCACTCGACAGTCCGTAGGCGCAGATTGTCCGCAAAGGCAGGGCCTTCGCGTACGCATCAAACACGCGTCATCGTGCTTATGAGGATGAAGCTGCTTGACGTTCGTTTCATTAGCGTGTTATAACGTGCCTTCGGAGTACTCGGCAATATTAAACTAACCAGATTCGACTACTGCGGAGTCACGCGGAGGTCGCCGGGTGTGGTTAAGAATCTGGACGGGGGGCAGTCCAGTTTTGGCAAATGATGCCCAAGCCTGATAACGCGGGATGGCGGACGCATGCCCAAACGACACACAGATCAAAGCAGAGCCTGCTCGGCCATAACGAGTTTTGGCCCTTTCATTAGTCGGAAACTTAGCTATCATGACGGGGCTCAGACTCTGGCTGGCACCCGAGGTGGTCGCGTCAACCCTGGGGGGTCATACGATGCGTAGTACTAATAAACAACGAGTTCTAACAACGCTGCGAAGTCTGACCTTTCTGCTCGCGCTGGGTTTCCTATGCCCCTCCGTCGCAAGCGCACAAATGGGTAATTCCGGCGGCGGAGGGCTCGTCGGCACAGCGCTCGGGGGCGCCGGCGGCTTGGCCGGCTCCGGCAGCGCGGCAGGCGCGCAGAATGACGGCACCGACAGCGACTCCTCGCAGGGGGCATCGAGCAACGCGATGAATCGCGGATGCGTCGCGCCGGGTGACCCAAACGCGGTCAACTCCGGCCTGCCGTCGTGCGCAAATTCAGATGACAACAGTGATTCCGATCAGGCTGCCCAAGCCGGCCCGTCTACTCTTTCCGGCGGTTCGTCTCTTTCCGGGGGTCCGTCGGCGATCGGTGGTGGGCAGGGCTTCGGCAGCACGATCAATAAACAATCGATGGCTGCGGTCATCCAGCAGCTTGGAATTTCGTCCGACGAGCTCGGCAGCCTGAAAAGTGAAATGTCGTCGGGCGGTCTCAGCTCTGACGACATGCAGGAGCTATGTCTGCATTTCGCGGCGAAGCAGCTTGGCGCCGGTGACGTTGCCGGTATCGCAAAGTCGCTCGGCCTGGCGTTCACCGACCAGCAGATGTCGCAGCTGAAAAGTTGCACCGGGCTTGCGGGGCCAGGCGGATCGGACGAGGGGCCGTCCGGGGTGCAGATGGGATCGTCGTCGGGGGGAAGTTCGAATCAGCCGGTGTCATCGGTTGAATCGCAATTCCGCTCGCTCGATTCCGCCGCCGCGCTGGCCGCGCCGAGCACGCGCAATCTGCAGCAATTCGGCTACTCGCTGTTTGCCTCGCGCGTTTCGACCTTCGCTCCGCTGGGCAACGTTCCGGTCAGCGACGACTACGTGATCGGTCCCGACGATCAGCTCAAGATGCTGATGTGGGGACGAATCAACAACACGATTAATCTGACCGTCAGCCGCGACGGCGCGGTGAGTATTCCCGAGATTGGTCCGCTGCAAGTGGCGGGCTTGACCTTCGCGCAGGCCAAGAAGCTCATCGAGGATCGCGCCGGACAAATCACCGGCGTCAAAGTCGACGTCACGATGGGCAAGCTCAAGACCATCCAGGTGTTCGTGGTCGGCGAAGTCGCGCAGCCCGGCGCCTACACGGTGAGCGCGTTGTCGCACGTATCGAACGCGCTCGGCGCGGCCGGAGGAATCACCAAAATAGGCAGCCTGCGCAAGGTCGAACTTCGGCGCGGCAATCAGCTCGTCCGCACCATCGATCTTTATAGTTTGCTGCTCGCCGGCAACGAGCAGGGCGACGAGCAGCTGCAGCCCGGCGACGTGATCTTTGTGCCGGTCATCGGGCCGGTGGTTGGAATGGTCGGCGACGTGAAGCGTCCCGCCATCTACGAGCTCGGGAGCTCGGGCGAGGCGCTCAGCTCGGTTATCAAGCTCGGCGGCGGGATCAGCGCGTTCGGCTACTCGCAGCGCGTGCAGGTCGAACGGGTCGCCGAACATCAGAAGCGAATCGCGCTCGACGTTGATTTGAACGACATCCGCTCGCAGCACTTCGACATCCGCGACGGCGATCTGATCAAGATTTACCCGGTGCTGCCTGCGCAGCAGGACGTGGTGATTGTACGCGGCAGCGTCAATCGGCCGGGCAAGTTCGAATGGCATCAGGGAATGCGGGTCGCCGATCTGGTGGGACTCGCCGAAGGCGTCGCGCCGCATACTTTTTTCAAGTACGCGCTGATTCGCCGCAAAGAGGGCAAGGCCAAGACCGTGCGGCTGGTGCCGGTCGATCTCGGCGAAGCGCTGTCGGCCAATATCGGCGAGCCGCAGAACCTCATGCTCAACCAGGAAGACGAGTTGACCGTGTTCAGCGAATCGCAAATGAAGTATCTGCCGACCGTGCAGGTCTTCGGCGAGGTGCGCAATCCCGGCTACTACGTGATGAGCGAGGGCATGCACGTGAGCGACCTGCTTTACCTGGCGGGCGGCCTCAAGGACGACGCCTATCAGCAAGCGGCCGAACTCGCGCGCACCCAGGTGGTCAACGGCAGCCGCACCAGCCACACCTTCATGGATATCGATCTGCGCTCGGCCATGTCCGGCACGGACGAGCATAATCCGGTGCTCGAAGCGAACGATCAGCTGTTCGTGCGGCGCGCGTCGGACTGGCATCTGCCATGGGTAGTGATGGTTCGCGGAATGGTCGCGCGGCCCGGGCCGTACACGATTCATGATGGCGAAAGAATCGCGTCGGTACTCGAGCGCTCGGGCGGACTGCTGCCGGACGCCTATCTGCCCGCCACCGTGCTGATTCGACAGTCGATCAGACAGCTTCAGCAACAGCGCCTTGACGAGGCGCGCGCACGATTGCAGCAGTCGATCGTACGGATTCAGATGAATCCGGGTACGATTAGCCAGATAAGCCAGGCTACCGGCAACATGGCAGCAGCGCAGAATCCCGCCACCAGTCCGACCACGCTCAACGCGCTCGAGCAGGTGCTGACGGAAACCGAAGGCCAGCAAGCCCAGGGCCGCCTCGTCGTCCATATGCATCCGCTCAACGAGCTGGCCAATTCGCCGGATAACGTGGTGTTGGTCGATCAGGACCAGCTGACGATTCCGCGCCGTCCGGCGGCGGTGAATGTGCTCGGCCAGGTGTACAGTCCCAACGCGATCGTATATCGGCCGGGGCAGACCACGCGCGAATATCTCAATCAGGCGGGCGGCCCCAACGAAGGCGCCGACCCCGACCACATCATGGTTATCAAGGCCGACGGCTCGGTGATGACCGAAGATGGAATCAAAGCGAGCAAGCAATCCACGATGTTCCCGCTGTTGCCGGTGATATCGGGCGGCCTGATGACGGCGCGGCTCGACCCCGGCGATACGGTGTACGTTCCTGAGAAACTGATCTACGAGAACAAGATGGCGGAGACAGCGACGGTTACTCAGATCATTGCAAATACCGTGTCGTCGCTGGCCGTGATAGGAATATTGGCCGCGAGTCTGTAGGAGTCTGCCAGATACAACCGGTGGGGGTTCGGAAAACAATCGTCGCGGCCGCGCTGTCGCTCGCAATAATGGGCGCGACTGCGGCACAGGCGCAGCCGGGCCCGGCGGACGGGCGCTCGCGCGCGGACAATGATCGTTTGTTCCACGCCGCGGCCGAGCTCTACAGCCTCGATCCCGCGCTGCTGGCCGCGATTGCGAGCGTCGAGTCGGGCGGCAATTCAAATGCGGTCTCGCCCAAAGGCGCCCAGGGCCTGATGCAGCTGATGCCGGCGACGGCGAATCGCTTTGGGGTGCTTGACCCGTTCGATCCGGTCAGCAACACGCTCGGCGCCGTGCGGTTTATCAGTTATCTGCGCCAGTATCGCAACGACGGCGGCGCGGGGGCGACTTTGAGCCTGCCCGAGATGCTCGCGGCCTACAACGCGGGCGAGGGCGCAGTCGACAAGTACGGCGGAATCCCGCCCTATCCGGAGACCCAGCACTATGTGCGCAAGGTGCTGGTCGCGTATCTGTTCGGCGACAGCCGAAGCCCGCTCGCCGCACGCTTGGGCGCAGGCACGGCACCAGCAATCGATCCGGCGCCGCGACACATTGGTCCCAGGCGGGCAGTCGGCCATGCGCAGCCGGTCCTGATGCACCAGAAAAATCCGCCGGCAGATTTGATCGACCGGCTCACCGAGATCCAGCACCTGCGACAACTCGAGCTGGACCGTCAACAGACCGCCAGCCGCATCGGTGAACCTGATGGCCCTCGTTAGCACCGCACGATCCGCGCACCGCACAAACTTCGCGCTCATGCTGGCGGCGCTCGCGATCGCGTGGTTCGCCCGCCCGGCATTCGCTTCGACATACGCGGCTTACGTTCCGCTCGACAGCTCGATCTACGACGAGCTCGATACGTTGAACGATCTCGGATTCGCGGACAGCTACATTTCGGAAATCCAGCCCATCACGCGCGTCGAGGCCGCGCGCATCGCGGTCGAAGCCGAGTCCAAGCTGTCCGAAATGCAGGATCAGAGCGAACTCGCACGCAGTTGCATCAACGCACTGCGGCTCCAGTTGCCCGACGAAGTGCAATGGATCGAGCAGGACCACGAAGACAACCTGCCCACGATGTTCCATCCGGTCGAGCGCGTCGAGGGCCAGTACGTTATGTCGCAGGGCAAGCGCGATCAGATCGAGACCGGCAAGAGTGGACTCGACTACCAGGAAGGAACCCCGCTGCTGCCGAACAACGACAACCTCCCAACCAGCCAGGGGAGCAATGAAGTACTGCGGTGGTCGGGATGGACCGGGATTGGCGGCTTCATCACCGGCTACGGCGAAGGCGCGCTGGCGGGTCCGCTGAGCGACAGTCCGAGCCAGGCAAGCCGGGCGCAACTGTTGACGGGTGCGGTCGTGGTGAGTCTCGGCAACACGGCTATCTCCTTCGGGCAGGAGGAGATGTCATGGGGGGTCGGGCACTACAACCAACTTTCGCAGTCCAATAACGCTGCTCCGTTCCCGGCCTTGCGCATCCAGAATATTCATCCGGGCCATCTGCCCGGCATTCTGCGTTACCTGGGGCTGTATCGGTATCAGGCGTTCCTGGGTCAGCTCAACGCGGATCGAACGTTCGCGCGGCCGTGGCTCTCCGGCCAGGTGATTACCTTCAAAACACTGCCGTACCTGGAATGGGGCCTCGATCACGTGATCATGTTCGGGGGCAGCGGCAACGACAATTACAGTCCGCTGCAATTCGTCGGTGACCTGACCGGTCTTTCGACGGGAAATTCAGCGGGTGCCAACACCAACACGCGCTTCGGTGTCTTCGCCAAGGTGCGCATCCCGCAGTTGCGCAATACGCAGATTTATGGCGAGGAACTGGCCGAAGACTTTTTCCTGCCGTTCGGCAAGAGCATCGACTTCAAGCTCCCGTTCAAGGGACCGTCGTACGTTGCCGGAATCTATGTTCCGCAGGTCACGCTCGACGGGCGCACCACGGCGCGATTCGAATACACACTGACCGACAAAGAGTATTCGGTCCACAACGACTCGCTGTACTGGTCTTACCAGAACGCCCTGATGGGCAGTTCGCTGGGGCCGGGCGCGTGGCAGGTCGATTTCGAGATCGATCGATGGCTCAATTTCCAGTCGCGCATCGGCGTGGACGCTTTCTATACTCGTCGTGCGGCCGACATCGCGGCGGCGACCTTCGATCCGCTTGGACGTAATACCGAGACTGGTTACGGCGTCGCTTTTGACTTGCTCCACCTGCCACTGGAAATCAACCCGCTGGCGAATTCGCTCGGCGAGATGAAGGCGCGGGCGGGAATCGAATACGTGAGCGATATCAACTATTCCAACGAGAGCTCTATCCGCGCCCTTTTCCAGCTCAGTTTCGCGTTAACGCCCTCCTGGGGCGGCCTGGTCTGGCGCTAAACAGAAACGTCAGTCTCCGGCAAATTTATGGATCCTTCGGGAATCAACAGGCATTCGACTTCGTCCGCGGGCGCATCCGCTTCCGCTGCCGGCGCGCCCCGTGATCTCACCGAGGCGCAATATGCGATGCTGGAGCTGCTCCATTACGGCGGCCTGCTGCGTGCGCGATGGATCCTGATTGTAACCCTGACCATCGGCATCGGTCTGGGCTACGGCTTGTACATAAAATACATGACCGTGAAGTGGTATCGCGCGCAGGCCATCGTCACTCCGGTGCAGCCCGAAGAGGGTCTCTCAATGGGGACAGGAACCACCGGTGACATGGTTGATGGATTGGGAGGGGGAATCGCCTCGCTGCTCGGCGGCGGCGCCTCCGACACGATAATGCTGGCCGAGCGCTATACGGCGATCATGAACAGCTATGCGTTCACGACCGACCTGGTCAATAAGTATCATCTCGAGCACACCATCATCGGCGTCCAAAGCAAGAGTGCTCCGACCGTGACGAAGTGGTCGATCCATATGAAGATTGCGGATCGATTCAGCACCGAATACGACTTCAAGAGCGGCAACCTGACCCTGTACTTCCTGGATCCGTCGCCTGCCGAAGCGCAGCGCGTGCTCGGATTTTACCTCGACAGCCTGCGCGACAAGCTGCGCAACGAGGAAGTGCAAGCGGGAGCCAGCGCGGCCGCTTCGCTGGAGGAGGAGGTCCGCAAAACTTCCGACGCGCTTTTGCAGACTCAACTCTACGAGCTGATGGCGCGGCAGATTCAGCGCGAGAAACTCGCGCAGGTGCAATCCGACTTCGCGTTCAAGGTCATCGAACCTCCGGTCGTGCCCGACAATTATTACTCGCCCCAGGCGCGCCAGAAGGCGACGCTGGCCGCCTCGATCACCTTCGCGCTCATCTGCACATGGATTCTCGGGTCGGATTTCATCCGCCGCGCCAAAGCGCAGCTCGAAGGCCTGAATCAAGTGACCGACGAGCCCGCATCGACGCTTGACGACCCGTCGCCTCGCCCCGACGATAGCGAGACATTGCATCCCCGCTTTGTCCGCAATCTTCGCCCCAAGGTTTGACGCCGCATCGCGGCTCACGATCGGTTCGCGGCCCCGCGGGATTTCCTCCTACTTTAGTTGACAACTTCAGGCGGACGCATCCAACTCGCAATGCCGCCAGCTATGCACTCGGCACGCATTCGATGATTCTGGGCGTTTTCACAGGTCTCACCGAGCACGGCGGTATCCAGCGTTATGGACGCCACGCCGCCGCGGTTATCGCGACGTTGGCGCGCAGCCGCGGCGAGGATTATCGGTTCATGGGCCTGAACGACTCCGTGGGCCAGCATGAAATCGAGGCCGCCGGCGCCAGCTTTCCCGTCACCGGATTTGCGCGCAACAAGCTCGCGATGACTCGCGCCGTGATGGCGCGCGCGCGCGGGGTTTGGCTCGCTTATTTCAATCATCCGAATCTGGCGCCGCTGGGACTGGTGATACGCGCGCTCAATCCGGCGGCGCGCTACATCGTCAGCACCCATGGCACGGAGGTCTGGGAGCCGCTGCCGCGCGTGCGCGCCCTTGGGCTTAGATGCGCGGATCGGGTCACAGCGACGGCAGAGTTCAACGCGGCCAAGGTGGTGGCGCTCCAGCGTGTCGGGCGGGAAAGGATCGCGATCGTCCCGTGCGCCCTCGACCCGGAATTCGCGCCTCCGAAAGGCGTCGCGTCACCGCGGCCGCATCCGGGCGAGCCGCCCATTGTGCTGACCGTGTCGCGCCTGATGAGCGCCGAGCACGGCGAATACAAGGGCATCGACACGGTGATCGAGGCGCTCCCCGAGGTCCTGGCGGCGTTTCCCGGCGTTCGCTACGTGGTAGTCGGCGACGGCGATGATCGTCCCCGTCTCGAGCAGCTCGCGCACCGCTGCGGAGTGGATCAGCACGTGACATTCGCCGGCTCGGTGGACGCCGCCGCGCTGCGCGCATTCTACGCGGCGTGCGAAATTTTCGTGATGCCAAGCAGGACGGAAGGCTTCGGCATCGTCTTCCTGGAAGCGATGGCGCTCGGAATCCCGGTGGTCGGCGGCAATCATGGTGGAACGCCCGAAGTCTGGGCGGACGGAACGGCGGGTTTCCTGGTTGACCACGGCGACGCCCACGCGCTGGCCGGCCGCTTGAGGCTTTTGCTGGGCGATGCCGATCTGCGGGCGCGGATGGGCGCCGCGGGACGCGCGCTGGTCGCGACCAACTTCAGCTTCGATCGCTTCCGGCAGAACTTCGGGGCGCTGCTGGTCTGATGCCGCGCGGCCGGCGGCATCCCGCGATGAAAGCGCCGTACCGCGTTGCGTGCCTGGTCAGCCATCCGATCCAGTACCAGGCGCCGCTGTTCCGCTATCTGGCGGCGCGTCCGGGCATTGAACTGACGGTTTTTTTCCTGAGCGATTTCTCGATCCGCGCCTATCGCGATTCGGGCTTTGGCGTGAGCGTGAAATGGGATGTGCCGCTGCTCGACGGCTACCGCCACGATTTTCTGCCGCATCTGGGTTCGGGAAGCGGACTTTCCTTCTGGCGGCCGTGGACGTTCGGGATGCGCACGCGGCTTCGACGCGGGCGATTCGACGCGTTGTGGGTCCACGGCTACGCGCATCGCGGATGTATCGCGGGAATCGCGGCGGCGAAGTCCCTGGGCATCCCGGTAATGCTGCGCGGCGAGTCCAATCTGCTCAGCGAGACCGATGACGCGCTGAAGCTGCGCCTCAAGCGTATCGCGATGCCGGCGCTGCTGCGGACGATTGACGCGTGGCTGGCGATCGGGCGCCTCAATCGCGAATACTATCTTCATTACGGCGTCGAAGCCGGCCGAATTTTTTCGATGCCTTACGCGGTGGACAACGAATTTTTTCGCGCCGCGGCGGATCAAGCGCGGCCGCGCCGCGAACGGCTGCGCGCCGAGCTTGGATTGCATCCGGGGCGCGCGGTGATTCTGTTCGCTTCGAAGATGCAGCCGCACAAGCGCGCCGGCGACCTGCTCGAGGCATACGCGCGAATGTCGCCCGACGGAGCCGCCGAGCCCGCGGCCTGCCTGGTCTTCGCCGGCGACGGCGAGGAGCGAGCCAAGCTCGAACGCCGCGCGCGCGCGCTGAAGTGGAACTCGATCCGCTTCATCGGCTTCAGGAACCAATCCGAACTTCCCGCCTTGTACGATCTATCCGACGTATTCGTGCTGCCCTCCGAGCACGAGCCGTGGGGGCTGGTGATCAACGAAGTAATGAACGCGGGCACGCCGGTCGTCGTGAGCGATCGCGTCGGCGCGGGGCCGGATTTGGTCGAGGACGGCGTCAATGGATTCGTGTATCCGGCGCGCGACGTCGCGGCGCTCGCAAATCGGCTGCATCGGATGATCGACAACCCCGAGGATCGCGCCGCGATGGGCGCGCGCGCTCTCGAAAAAGTTGCGCATCTTGGCTTCGACGCGGACCGAGACGGCTTGCTGTCCGCGCTCGATTCGATTGTCGGGAAGGGGTGACCCCTTCACCCAGTGTTAAGGCCGCGCTCCGTTGTCGCGCGCGGCCCCTGCCAACGGCTAAATGCTGCGCTGCCGTCGCCACGAGCAGGTCTGAGCCCTGCCAGGACCGGGTAAGGGGAGCAGTGGTGGGATTGTCGGAGCGATGAAGGACGCTGTTAGAGTTTCCCGGATGCCATGATTCGCGGCCGGACCAAATGCCCGCTCGATCCGTTCCTGGTCGCGAATCTGGTCTGCCCGCGCGATCACATCGACCTCGACGCGGCCGGCGACGTGCTCGCTTGCGCCCAGCAGCATCGCTATCGCGTGGTTGGCGATATCCCGGTGATGTTGCTGGACGACGTGCCGCAGACGCTCGGCGTCGCATCCGATTCGCTGCGCGCCGTCAGCGACGATGCTGAACCGCCAACCGCATCAGCTGCGCCGCCGCCGGCTATCGGGGTTGACCCTTACGTGCAGAGCGCGATCGCCGCGACGGGAGGATATTTGTACGCGGGGCTAATCGGATCGCTCACCGAGTATCCAATCCCCGAGATGCGCCTGCCGCGCGCCACCGGACCCGGCCAGTACCTCCTGGATATCGGATCGAACTGGGGCCGCTGGTGTATCGCGGCGTCGCGACTCGGTTACGAACCGGTTGGAATTGATCCCGGTCTCGCGTCGCTTCAGGCAGCTTCACGAGTCGCCAGGCAACTCGGCGCAAAGGTGCGCTTCGTCGTAGGCGACGCGCGCTATCTGCCGTTTCACGATTCAGTTTTCAGCGTCGCGTTTTCGTACAGCGTATTGCAGCACTTCGCAAAGCCGGACGCCGTGCGCGCATTCGGCGAGGCCGGCCGCGTGCTGATGCCGGGCGGGCGCGCGTTGATCCAGATGGCGAATGTTTACGGCTTGCGCTGCCTCTACCATCAGGCGCGACGCCGCTTTCGCGAACCCGCCGGGTTCCAGGTTCGCTATTGGACACCGCGCGAACTGCGCCTGGCCGCATCGCGGGCGATCGGGCCGGCTACGATTTCAGTCGATGGCTACTTCAGCCTCAATCCGCAGCATTCCGACCTGCGCATCCTGCCTGCGCGATATCGCCTGATCGTGCGTGCGTCCGATGCGTTGCGCGCCGCCAGCGAGCGTGTGCCGGCGATGCTCCAGTTTGCCGACAGTATCTACCTGAGCGCTTTGAGGCCGTGAAAGGAGAAATTAATTAAATGCGGAACCCACCATGGGTTCCGCACCTCCTTGGGCAGGGCTGAGCCCTGCACCGCAGTGAGAAGACGTGAGAATCTGCGCAGCGCATCTTTTCGCGACTACGCAATGGAAGAACGGCAGGCGTGCGGGCTTCGCCCTGTTAGAAGAGGTTAAGGGGAAGCTTGGTTGCTCTTTTTTTGTGTCATTCTAGAGCGAAGCGAAGAATCCCGGATCCGGGTTCCTTCGCTACGCTCAGGATGACGGAAAAGAGAAATGGGAGAGGAATTTGGAATTTGGACCCGCACCCGACGCTCGACGACTCGCGTCGGCCTCGCCCTGTCAGGGCGGTGCCACGGGCACGCGGCAAAGGAAAAGATCCGGGATTCTTCGCTGCGCAGACTCCGCTCTGAATGACAGAAAAGGAAGGAACCGGGATTCTTCGCTTCGCAGACTCCGCTCTAGAATGACAGAAAAGGAAGGATCCGGAATTCTTCGCTACGCAGACTCCGCTCTGAATGACAGAAAAGGAAAGATCCGGGATTCTTCGCTTCGCAGACTCCGCTCTGAATGACAGAAAAGGAAGGAACCGGGATTCTTCCCCTTCGGCAGCGCTCAGGGCTTCGGCTCAATCACAGCGACTTTCGCTCTAGAATGACACGGGCTGCCGTTCGCTTTTTTCCGTTATCGTGAGCGCAATGAAAACTTTGCACCTTCCGTTCTGCTTCTACCCTGATCCGGTTGGTGGCACCGAGATATACGTCGAATCGCTGGCTACGTGCCTGCGTAAGCTGAACGTTGAGGCGGAAATCGCGGTTCCGGCGCCTGATCAGCGTTCATATCGATACAATGACCTGACGGTGCATCGATTCGCGACCGGTACTCCGAGCTTGGCCGATTTATATGGCCTTGGGGATCCGGTTGCGGCACAGTCGTTTGCAAAGGTCCTTGAGTCTTGCGCACCCGATGTCGTACACCTGCATTCCTGGACCGCCGGGGTGTCAATCCGGGTATTGCGCATCGCCAAAGCCGCGGGTATCCCGGTCGTGTTCACCTATCATACGCCCACTGTCAGTTGCGTCCGCGGAACCCTGTTGCGCTGGGGAATCGAGCAATGCGATGGCGACCTGGAGTCATCGCCATGCGCCGCTTGCATGCTTCACGGCAAAGGACTTAGCCGCCCACTCAGCATTGCATTAGCCAGTCTGCCGGTCGCGATAGGCGAACGGATCGGCAAGCTCGGGCTGGAAGGAAGACTGATGACGGCGGTGCGCGCGTCGGAACTTATACATCTGCGCAAAGACGCGCTAACGGGTCTGTTCGACGAAGCTGACGCATTAGTCGCGGTGTGCAACTGGGTTTACGATTTGATGCTGCGAAATGGCGTGGACAAGTCGAAGCTGACAATCTCGCATCATGCATTGCGCAACTCGCCGCAACTGAACTATCCAGGCGAACCGCGAAGGGCTGGTGACGATATCCGCATTGCCTTCCTGGGCAGGCTGGCGCGCGAGAAGGGTATCGATATTCTGCTCGCGGCGATGCGGCGAATCAGCAGCCCCCGGCTCAAGCTCGATATATTCGGCATCGCAAATGACAGCGAAGCGCAGTCCGTCAAGCAAACAGTGGTGGACGCAGCCGATCAGCGCATCCGGCTGCTCCCGCCCTTTGCCAACGTGAATGCGATATCCGAACTTCGCGGATACGATTGTCTCGCCGTCCCCTCGCAATGGTTGGAGACCGGTCCGCTGGTAGTGCTGGAGGCATTCGCCGCGGGTATTCCGGTCATTGGTTCCAACCTGGGTGGAATCGCGGAACTTGTGGAGCACGAGAAAAACGGGTTGCTGGTCGAGCCTGCTTCAATCGAGGCCTGGGTCGCGGCGTTGAATCGATTGCTAACGGAACCCGGGCTGCTGCCCCGGCTTCGACTTGGGATCCCGAAGAGTCGAACGATGGAGCAAGTCGCCGGCGAGATGTTAACCGTGTACCGCAAGCTCGCGCCCACGGTTGCGCCGTTGGCCAGCCTGGAGAATCGCCCGCAATGAAAGTGTCGGTCGTGATTCCCACCTATAACGACGAAGGCACGATTGCGGCCACGGTGGAGAGCGCGCTGGCGCAGCGGTTCGACGGAGCGTTCGAGGTGATCGTCGTCAATGACGGATCGACCGACGGCACGCGCGGGATACTGGCAAAATTCGGCGATCGGATCCGGGTGATCGATCAAAAGAACTCGGGCGTGTCGGCGGCGCGCAACGCCGGTATCAGAGCGGCGTCGGGCGAATATATCGCGCTGCTGGACGGCGACGATGCCTTTACCGAGGACAAGCTTCAGAAGACGGTGCCGGTGCTCGATGAAAATCCGGCGTGCGTGGCGGTGGCTTCGAACGTGATCGGGGTGGACGGCGCGGGCAGGGTCGTTTCGTACCCGGTTACGCCGGAATTCCGGCATTCACCGACGCTCGACGAGATGCTCGATCGGCTGTGGGCGTACCTGCCCAGCGCGTGCGTCATCCGGCGCGAGACGCTGGTGGCGATCGGCGGCTTTTCGGAAGAATTCAAACCGGAACATTACGCCTGCGAGGACACTTTCATTATGCTGCTGGTGCGCGAGCGCGGTGAAATTCGGTACGTGCCCGAGACGCTGGTCCGGTACCGTTACCGGGAATTTCGCGAACATCTCGCCAACCGGCTGCGCAGCCGGCGCCTCGAGATCGATTCAGCGCAGGCATTTCGCGAGTTCGAGCGCCGCTACGAGGCAAACCTCATCCTTGCGCGATTGACGCTGGAGCATTTCGGCGCTCGCGGCCGTAAACTTGCAGCCTTGGCGATCGATAGCGTCGCACGCGAACTGATCGGAGTCGGGTTGATGGCGATGTACGAGGGCGATCGCACGCTTGCCCGGCGATGCTACCGCGCGTCGATTCGCTATAATCCGCGGATGCTGAAGACCTATTTCCGGCTGGGGTGGGCGATGCTGCCCGCCAAAGTTGCGGAAATGCTGTCGCCGATGCTTCCGCATGGGTTGCGGCGCAGCCTGTCAGGCCCGCCGGTTTTCGAGGAACGCCCGCAATGAAAGTGTCGGTCGTGATTCCCACCTATAACGACGAAGGCACGATTGCGGCCACGGTGCATAGCGCGCTGGCGCAGAAGTTCGAGGGCGGGTTCGAGGTGATCGTCGTCAACGACGGCTCGACCGACGGCACGCGCGGGATACTGGCAAAATTCGGCGATCGGATCCGGATGATCGATCAAGAGAACCTGGGGGTGTCGGCGGCGCGCAACGCCGGTATCAGAGCGGCGTCGGGCGAATACATCGCGCCCTTGGACGGCGACGATACGTGGACGGAGGACAAGCTTCAGAAGACGGTGCCGGTGCTCGACAAAAATCCGGCGTGCGTGGCGGTGTATTCGAACGTGATCGTGCTGGACGGCGCGGGCAGCGAACTTTGGTGCTGTGTTCCACCCGAATTCCAGCATTCGCCGACGCTCGACGAGATGCTCGATCGGGTGTGGGTGTATCTGCCCAGCGCGACCGTCATCCGGCGGGATACGCTGCTGGCGATCGGCGGATACTCGGAGGAATTCGCGGCGGGACATTACGGCTTCGAGGACACTTTCATTATGCTGCTGGTGCGCGAGCGCGGCGGAATCATGTTCCTGCCTGAGACGCTGGCGCGGCGCCCGTTCAGGGAATTCGCCACAAAGTACGCCAACCGGCTGCGCAGCCGGCGCTTCGAGATCGATTCGGCGGAAGCATTCAGCGAGTTCGAGCGCCGATTCGAGGGGAGCACTGTCTTTGCACGACTGGTGCGCGAGCACTTCGGCGCTCGCGGCCGCAAAATTGCAAAGTCGGCGGTCCATGGCGCCGCGAGCGAGTTGGTCGGAGTCGGGTTGATGGCGATGCACGACGGCAATCGCGGGTTCGCGGGGCGATGCTACCGCGCATCGATTCGCTACAGACCGCTGATGTTGAAGACCTATTGCCGGCTGGGATGGGCCATGCTTCCCGGCAAAGTTGCGCAGCGCCTCTCCCCGATGCTTTCGCCGGGGCTGCGGCGCAGCCTGACAGGTCCTCCGGTTTTGGAAGAACGTCCGCAATGAAAGTGTCGGTCGTAATTCCCACCTATAACAACGAAGGCACAATTGCGGCCGCAGTGGAGAGCGCGCTGGCGCAGAAGTTCGAGGGCGGGTTCGAGGTGATCGTCGTCAACGACGGATCGACCGACGGCACCGCCGAGGTCCTGCGCGGCTTCGGCGATCGCATCAAGGTGGTCGCGCAGCCCAATCGCGGGTGCGCAGCCGCAAGAAACGCCGCGGTGCGAAACTCAGCAGGAAAATACCTGGCGTTCCTCGATGCCGACGACGAATGGCTGCCGGAAAAGCTCGCGAAGACCGTATCGACGCTCGAGGGCGACTCAAATTGCGGGCTGGCCTATTCGGACGCCGCGCTGGTGGATTCGCGCGGCGTGCCCAGGAATCATTCGTATATTGCCGCGGGGTATTCCCGCGAGCCTTCATTGGACGACCTGCTGCGTGAGTGGTGGTGGATCCTGCCGAGCACAGCAGTGATGCGCCACTCGATCTACGATCGCTGTGGCGGTTTTGCCGAAGAATTCGGGCCGCGCGACTACGGCGGCTCCGACGTCCTGATGTGGATACGGGCGCGAGACCGCGCGCCCTTCCACTTCATTCGCGAGCAGCTCGTCCGCTATCAGCTAGCCGATCCCGTGGCCCATCTCGCGAAGCGGATTCCAAACTTCCCTGGAGGACCGAACGACGGCGGACCAGACATCCGCGCTCGGTCGCTGGTCCATGGAGAGGAGATTCTTATTCGCCTGGTCCGCCGCGAGTATGGCCGCAGAGCGCGAGGCCTCATTAGCAATCACCGCACAAAACAGGCCGAGATGCTGACCGTCGCGGGGATGCTGGCGATCAATCAGGGCAACGCGCGCTTTGCGCGCGACTGCTACCTCGAAGCGCTGAAGCGGCGACCGCTCCAGTTGAAGCTGCCGTTTCGACTGGCGTGGACCTTGGTCCCGTCCTCGCTCGCCCGTCCGATCGCAGCGGTGCTGCCGCGGAGGATTGCGCGCGCTCTGTGCGGTCCTCCAGCGATTTGAGCGCGGTGTTATCCGCCACCGCCAGGTTGGTGGCACTTAGCAGCCTACTTGTGGATCAAACACGTTGAATCATTCAAACCGTTCAAACCCTGGTGGCTACCAAGCGGCAAATATGAGCAGGCAAATGGCTGGAGGCACGCTTGGGCCGGACGTTCCTAAACCCTTGCCTAAAGCCTTGCCTAAAATCGTGCAGAAGGCTGCGGAATACAATCTAACGGAACACTGCAACCTGAGATGCGCAGGTTGCAGTCATAGCTCGGAGCTTTTGCCGAAGAAATTTGCCGAGGTGAAGGAATTTCAACGCGACTTAGCCGTGCTTTCGCAGGTGCTGCATCTTAATGAGTTGAGACTCTTAGGGGGCGAGCCCTTGTTGCACCCCGATTTGCTGGAGTATCTGCGATGTGCGCGCGCGAGCGGGCTTGCAGAAGAGATAACCTTGAGCACCAACGGCCTGCTCCTGCATCGCTGCGATCCGGCGACATTTGAGCTGATTGATCGGTTGCGGGTCAGCCTTTACCCCGGTGTCAGGCTCCGAGTTGAAGAGCGTGAGCTCGAATCCTTATCGAGAAGATATAACTTTAAGCTGGAGCTTAAAAGAGTTGACAGCTTCAGAGTTACCACGCTCAACAGCCGCCATCGGGATGCCAGCTTGGTGCGGCGAATCTTCAGGCAGTGCGCCTTGGCGCATGACTGGAGCTGCCACACAGTTCATCAAGGTTACTACTTCAAATGTTCGCCGGCTCCTTTTCTGCAAGGCCGAATGGCGCTCAGAGGTGAGTCGGTCCTGAACCGCGATTTAGACGGGGTGAGGATTCATGACAACCCGCGACTCAGAGAAGAGTTGGAAGCCTACTTGCGCGACGAGGAACCGCTCGAGGCGTGTTACTATTGTCTCGGCTCGTCCGGACGCAGGTTTCCTCATCGACAGTTGAATAGCAAAAAATTGCGCGAAGAGATTGACCGGAGCGGGAAACTGCGCGACCCACCGGCAGACCCGCAGCGGCACGTCAGAGGATACCATGCGTGGGCGCGGCTGATGCACGAGCGATTCGGCGCTCGCGCCCGCAGCCTTGCGGACTATGCAATCGATTCGATAGCGCACGAGCAAGTGGCCATGGGAATGATGGCGATGCATGAAGGCGATCGCAGGTTCGCGCGGCGATGTTACCTGAGCTCGCTCCGCAACCGGCCGTTGAAGCTGAAGACCTACGTTAGGCTGGCGTGGGCGACTGTGCCGGCGAGCGTCACGCAAATGCTGTCACCGATGCTCGCGCCGGGGCTGCGGCGCAGCCTGTCAGGTCCGCCGTTTTTGGAAGAACGTCCGCAATGAAAGTGTCGGTCGTGATTCCCACCTATAACAACGAAGGCACAATTGCGGCCACGGTGGAGAGCGCGCTGGCGCAGCGGTTCGAGGCCAAGTTCGAGGTGATCGTCGTCAACGATGGATCGACCGACAGCACGCGCGGGATACTGGCAAAATTCGGCGATCGGATCCGCGTGATCGATCAAAAGAACTCGGGCGTGTCGGCGGCGCGCAACGCCGGCATCAGAGCGGCGTCGGGCGAATATATCGCGCTGCTGGACGGCGACGATACGTGGAATGAAGACAAGCTTCAGAAGACGGCGCCGGTGCTCGATGAAAATCCGGCGTGCGCGGCGGTATTCTCGGATGTGATGCAGGTGGACGGCGCGGGCAAGGAATATGGAACCTGGGTTTCACCCGAATTCCAGCATTCGCCGACGCTCGACGAGATGCTTGAGTGGCCGTGGCCGAACCTGCCCAGCGCGACCGTCATACGGCGGGAGACGATCATGGCGATCGGCGGTTTCTCGGAGGAATTCGGCCGTCGCGGATACGGCGGCGAAGACACGTTCGCGGCCCTGCTGGTGCGGGAGCGGGGCGAAATTCACTTCGTGCCGGATAAACTGGTGCGCTACCGGCTTTCGGACTTTAACGGGAATTTGGCCAAGCGGATCCGCTCGCGCGACAGCAACCAAAGCGGGATCGATCAGTTCGAAGAGCCGGAGCGGCTGAGCGACGGGCTTTTGATTTTTGCACGACTGGTGCGCGAGCATTTCGGCGCTCGCGGCCGCAAACTTGCAGAATGGGCGATCGATAAGCTCGCGAACGAGCTGATCGCAGTCGGGATGACGGCGATGCACGAGGGCGATCGCACGCTTGCGCGGCGATGCTATCGCGCGTCGCTTCGCTACAGACCGCTGATGTTGAAGACTTATTTCCGGCTCGGGTGGGCCATGCTTCCCGCCAAAGTTGCGGGAATGCTGTCCCCGATGCTTCCGCCGCGGCTGCGGCGCAGCCTGTCAGGTCCGCCGTTCCATGGCTTGCCGGATCGCCCGCAATGAATCGGAAATCATGAACATCCTGGAACGAGCCAGCGCTGCGCCTGAGATCAGAAACGGCGCATGGCTAACTCGACGCAGATGGGTCGATAAGTCGATATCAAGAGGAACGCGCTGATGCCGCTTGCAGGGCGCATGCTTCGAGCAGTGCGATTGCACCGACCGGCGCTCTGGTGTTACTGGAGGTGCCGCCATGCAGGCGAGTATCTGCAGAGCCTGGGCGTAGCACGCGGGCTGATCGCTATGTTTGTACTGCGCACCCGTCCGGGAGCGTCCGGTCGCACGCTGGGACTACTGATTCCGGGTTCTCGAAGACCATTTTTCCTGCGAGGCGGAACCGCCGATGTCAGGGTGTTCCGGCAGATTTTTATGGAACGGCAATACGATGTGGAGGTCTCGCCCGAGCCGCGCCTCATAATCGATGCAGGCGCCCATATTGGGTGCGCGAGCGTGTTCTTTGCTTGCAGGTACCCGCAGGCCACCATCCTGGCAATAGAACCAGAGGCGGCCAACTTCGAGATGCTGCGCAGGAATGCCGCCCCTTACCGCAACATCGTGCCGATCCGCGCGGCCATATGGGGACGGCCTGACGTTCTTGCAATCGCAAATCCAAGCGATGAATCGTGGCGATTTCAGACTCGGCAAGCAACGGCAGCCGAGGTCGATACCGTGGTCGGGATCACGATTGAGGAGCTGCTAAGATGGACGGGCGCACCCTTGATCGACATACTCAAGATCGACATCGAAGGGGCTGAAAAACAGCTGTTCTCCGCCCCGTGTGATCGTTGGCTCGGCCGGGTATGTGCGATGTTCGTCGAACTGCACGACCGTTTTGAGCCTGATTGCGGGGAGGCCCTTCGGCGGGCCACGGCGCCCTACGGTTTCGTCGAATCGCAGCGGGGCGAAGACGTTATCCTGCGGCGCGACTGTACGATGGAGATCAACCGCCATCTCGAAGGGAGAGGCAATGTTTGGGACGCCCCCATTTGATCCTCACCGACCATCGCCTCGCATACTACTATCGCCAGAACCTCATGATGTTTGCCTCCGACGAAGGCGCGGTAGCGCATCCGCCTTGGCGGCGTACTCCGGGGCGCTTGAAACCCTCGGCCTCGAATGGGGCCACGCCCCGGTCCACGAGCTGGCTCTAAGTGACCGCGCGATTCTTTTGCGCGCGCCCGATGCTTTCGCCGCGGCTGCGGCGCAGCCTGTCAGGTTCACCGTTTTTGGAAGAACGTCCGCAATGAATCGGCAATCATGAACATCCTGGAACGAGCCCGTCTTCTACCCGGTTAACTCATGACCAACGCCGTCGCCGCGTCTCACACGCCGGGTCTTCCCGGACGCGCCAATACCCAAAGCCGCGAGCCGCGTGGCGAGCTGATTCGATGGTTTTCGAAACCGGCGACTGCGCTTGCGCTCATCGTCGTGTCCGGCGCGGCGCTGCGAATCCTAAAAATCACCGACTACAGCCTCTGGGGTGACGAGGGCTTCAGCGCCGCTATCGTGATGCAGCCGTGGCGCCCATTTTGGCTGTCGATACTTTACGAGCCATGGACCGCGTTTTACTTCGTGCTCTTGAAACCCTGGACGCTCTGTTTTGGGACCGGCGAGGTGGCGCTGCGCTCGTTGTCGGTAGTGTTGGGCCTCGTGGCTATCGTGGCGATCTATTATCTCGGTGAGCGGCTCTTCAGCCGCCGGGCAGGATTGATCGCGGCCGCGATGACCGCCGTCAGCCCGGTGCAAATCTGGTATTCCCAGGAGGTGCGCGGCTATTCGCTCTATGTACTTCTGAGCGCCCTGTGCTGGCTCGCGTTTCTGGCGGCTCTTCACAATTCCCGGCCGCGAAATCTGAGCATATGGTCCGTGCTGATGGTGCTCATGGGTTATTGCCATTTTATTGGATTGGGCATTATCCCCGCGCAATGGGTCTGCATCGCGATTCGGCGTCCCGATTTATCCTCCGTCAAGCGCCTCGCTCTGGCGACCGCGGCCGCCGCAGTCGCTTTGGCGCTAATTCCGATTTTCATGGTGACGCTGAACTCCGGACAGGCAGGCTGGATTGCTCCGCTTTCATGGGCGGAGATCGCCGATGTTTTCGTGACAGTCTCAGGTGGGCTTCACGGCAATGCCGGTGCGATTTTCTGCCTGACTTATGTCCTGCTTCTGATCTGGGCCTTTCTCGGGTCATTTCAAAAGGGCAACGATCGGTCAGGATGGGAGAGTTGCGCATTTGCGTCAGCCGGATTTCTGGTTCCGATCATGGCAACGATTGCGGGCGGGTTTTTCGTGCCGATGCTGATGGGGCGGTATCTCCTGCTTTGCTTTCCGCCTTTCGTAGTACTCGCCGCGCAAGGCCTTTTGACTGTTCGCCCGCGGAAGGCAGCGCTCATCGTGGTCGCCGCACTTGTCGCCTTGACCGCGTGGGAACTGCGCGACTCCTACAATTTAGAATCACGGGATGACTGGCGCAGCACGGCTCAATACGTGATGAGGCACGGCCAACCCGGCGACGCTGCGATTTTCGTCACTCCGGAGTGCCGCTACGCGTTCCAATATTACGCCGCACGAGAACCAAACACTGCTGCCTTCCCCGTTATACTGGGCGAGAACCGCGACCTCGTGGACGGGATTCGAATCGTGACGAATCGGTTCCCGTCCTATACCAGCGGCGTGCTGGGGAAGGTCGGTTCACTCCCGAAGAGTTACCGTCGCATTTGGCTCATGAAGCCGGGCAGTATTGATCTCGATCCGCGCGACCCGAACAAACGGGAATCCGTGCAGTTGGCTGCCGCGCTGGCGCACGAATACCGGACCCATCCTCCAGTCATCTTCAACGGAGTATCGGTGTGGCTCTACGACACGCCCGATGCTTCCGCCGCTGCTGCGGCGCAGCCTGTCAGGTCCGCCGTTCCACGGCTTGCCGCAGCGCCCACAATGAATCGGAAATCATGAACATCCTGGAACGAGCCGGCGCTGCAATCCGTCACGCACCGGGGTTGGAACATGCCGACTGGCTGTGGGACCGGATCCGGCCTGCGTACGATCGGATGCTGGCGACAATTGCGCGTGGTCACGGCCTGGAACGGGTGATCAATGGCACTGACACGATCCGCCTGAGCCCGCAGTCGCGTGGGTTCGTTGCGCAAGAGTATGAACCGGCGGTCTGGGGCCGCGTGATGCACGAAGTCAGGACGGGCGACCAGGTGGTGGAAGTCGGCGCAAGTTTTGGACTCTACGCGCTGGCGTTCGCGGGACGAGTCGGGGAGGCGGGCCATGTCACGGCGTTCGAACCCGATCCTCAGAGTGCCTCGGCTCTGGAAGCCAACGTCAGAGTCAACGGCTGGCAAGACAGAATAACCGTGATCAGAGCCGCGGTCGGCCAGCGCAGCGGACAAGTCCGCTTTGCCGCGGCGCGGGGAATGGAATCGCGAATCGAGACGCGTTCGGATTCGGGCGACGGCGTGATTACGGTGCCGCTTGTCACGCTCGACGGGCAGCTGGCCGGCGGGAGAATCGATGTCATGAAAATCGACGTCGAGGGCTTCGAGCAGCAGGTTATCCAGGGTGCGCGAACGATCCTGACTGAACAGCATCGGCGTCCCCGGGCGATCCTGCTGGAAGTGCATCCTTTCGCGTGGGCGGAGACGGGCACGACCAGCGCGAGCTTTCTCGGCCTGCTGGATGAATTGGGCTTCAAAGTCGAGGATATGGGGGGCGCCGCGGTTTCGAGCATCAGCGAATACGGGCACGTGATCGCGCTTCGGAAATGAAACCCCGATTGCTTATCACGATATACGCGAATCCGGATTATTATCCGCCGACAGTGTATGCAGTTCGGATACTAAGTAGCTATTTCACGATACACATTCTTTGCCGGAACATGGCCGAGCCGATTGAAGAATGGCCCGCCGATGTGACTATCGAGCGATTCGGCGCGTACGCGTCGCCGCGCGAAAAAGAAGCGGCGAGCGCGGGTGCAAAGCTGATCGAATATGCGAAATTCATCGCGCGGACGCGCGCGCTGGTCAAGCAGATGCAGCCGGCGATTGTCTATTCGTACGACCCGCACGCGTTGGTCGCAAGCATTGTCGGGCGGATGGGCGGGAGAGCGACGCCGCTGATATTTCAGCTCCACGAGTTGCCGGAGACGGCGAGTCTCTCGTGGACCTCGATGCAAACGTGGGTCGTAAAGGCGGCGTTAACCGGCACCAAGTCGGCAGATGCAGCAGTGTTTCCGGAAAAGTATCGCGCCCGCCACTGGCTAACGGCTGCGGGAGACTCGCGCGCGCCGATAATCGTGCCGAATTGTCCCGGTCGGAGTTACTATCCCGGGCCGGCAGATTGGAACGAGACGATCGCGATGAGATATCGCGCGCGGGAAGTGGTTTACGTCGGCTACGCGAGCGCCGCCAACGGCCATCTGGAGGGACTGCGTGCGCTAGCGATGACGGACGGCAGCATTCGGATGCGGGTGATCGGCGGCTATCTTGCCGAATTCGAGGCGAGCTTCAACGCGCTCGGACGCGAGCTTGGCGTCACGGATCGAGTGCGGCTGGACGGATGGCTGGCGCTTGATGAGTTGCGAGCGCGGGCTTCCCGCGCGTCGGTGGGACTCGCGCTCCACAAACCGGCGACGAAGAATCTGGAATACCTGGGATCGGCGAGCAACAAGCTGTTCGAATACGCGGCGATGGGATTGCCGGTGGTAGTGCCGGATCGCGAGAGCTACCGAGGCTTCCTGGGCGATGCGGAGTGGGTGACGTATGCCGACATCGAAGATCCGGGATCGATCGCGCGCGCGATCACGTCGATCTTCGCGGACCGCGAGCGATACGCCACGATGAGCCGCGCGGCGCGGCGCGCATTCGAGGAACAATATAACTACGAGCGGGTCTTTGCCCCGGTGCTCGATCGCATTTTCGAATTGAGCGGTATGGCGAACCCCAGCCAGGTTCCGGCATGCGATCTTACGCAGCCGCAGGCAACGCCGGCGTCATGAAGGTCTGTGTTGCGAGCGCCGGCCCGTTTCACGTTTTCGATCTGGCGCGCCAGATGGAACGCCTCGGCCATCTGGCCCGCTTCTACACCGCCTATCCGCGCTTCAAGGTGGATGGACTGCCGGCTGCGAAAGTAAGCAGCTTCCCCTGGATCATGGGACCGGCCGCGCTCGCGGGACGTCTTGGAATGCCGGGACTGCGCGAGCGCCTGAATTTTCCGATGATCGAAACGTTCGACCGCTGGATGGCGAAACGGCTCGCGCCGTGCGACGTGTTCCATTGCCTATCCAGCTTCGGCTTGCAGAGCCATCGAGCGGCGCGCTCAAGGCACGGCGCGCTTACGGTGTGCGATCGGGGCTCATCGCATATCACATTCCAAAATGAGATTTTGCGCGATGAATACGAGCACTACGGCATCCCGTATCGCGGGATCGACGCGCGCATCGTCGAACGCGAGCTTGCCGAGTACGAATTCTGCGACCTGATCAGCGTGCCGTCGAGCTTCTCGATCCGATCGTTCGTCGAGAAGGGCGTGGCGCGCGACAAGCTGCGGCTCAATCCCCTGGGCGTCGATCTCTCGATGTTCCATCCGATGCCCAAGCGCGACGCAGTCTTCCGCGTGCTGTTTGTCGGTTCGATTTCGATTCGCAAGGGAATCGCTTACCTGCTCGAGGCGGTCAAGCGCGCGGGGATTGGGGCGCTCGACCTGGTGCTGATTGGGCAGGTCGATAAGGACGCGGCGCGCATCGTCGCCAAGTGCGATGTGCCGCTGCGCCAGCTGGGCGTGCTCCCCCGCACTGAGCTCGCCGCGCATTATTCGCAGGCCTCGGTGCTGGTCCTGCCGTCAGTCGAAGACGGCTTCGGGTTGGTCATGGCGCAGGCGATGGCATGCGGCGTCCCGGTGATCGCGACGACCAACACCGGCGCCGAGGATCTGTTCACCGACGGTGTCGAAGGGTTCATCGTTCCGATTCGCGACGGAGCCGCGATTGCCGACAAGATCGTCTTTCTGCGCGAGCATCCGGAGATGCGCGACGCGATGGGCGCCGCCGCTCTTGCCCGGGTGCGCGCGCTGGGCGGATGGAACAGCTACGGCGAGCAGATGGCGGCGATGTATCAGGCCGCACTCGCCGCATGCGCAGCCGCGGGGCGTTGAAATAGTAAAATGGCAACTGGTGGACCGCATGATGCGTGAACAAATGATCGCGCGCGCCAAAGCGCTGATTCGGCCGGTCGCGCGGCATCGGTTTCTGCTCGAGCGCGTGAAATTCCTGGGCGAGACTATACTCAGTGCTGAGCAGGGCAATGACCGATTGTCCGCGATGATCCATCACGGCGGCGCGGCGGGCAAAATTGGCGCGACCGAGATCAAGGTGTCACGAGTTTACCTGCGCCGGCGGGACAAGGGCGGCATCTGTCCCAATTTCGGGCACTATGCATGGTGGGCGCACGTCACCGCGGGCATCTATCCGCCCGATCCGCCGACGCTGTCGCGCTTTTGCCGCGAGTACCTGGAAACGCTCGGAGGTCTCGACCTGCTTGCCGTATGGTTCAACTTCGGCGAGGCGGCCGCGCGCCGGCACTATGCGCCCGGCGCAACGCTGTGCGAGCTTTCCGCGCTTGAACCGTATTACCATGAACGGCCGTGGAGCGCGCAGTTGGCAGGTAAGCGGGTCGTCGTCGTAAGCCCGTTCGAGGATTCGATCCGGGCTCAATATCAGCGGCGGGAAAAGATTTGGGCGGCCAAGCCCGAGGTGCTGCCCGCGTTTGATCTGCGCATCGTGCGCTGCCCGCAGCCTGCGGGAATTATCGAACAGCCGGAATATCCCGACTGGTTCACCGGCCTGGAAGCGCTGAAGGAGCAGCTTGGCGCGCGTCCGTTCGACGTCGCGATTATAGGTGCGGGGGCATGGTCGATACCGCTGGCGATCCATGCGAAGTCGTTGGGCGCCTTCGGGATTCATATGGGCGGAGCGACGCAGCTGCTATTCGGGATTATGGGCGGGCGATGGGTATCCAATGCGCAAATCGGCGCGTTCGTGAACGACGCGTGGACGCGTCCATCCGAAGATGAGCGGCCGCGAAATTACCGCCTTCATGAAAACGGCTCGTACTGGTGAATTGAAGATTGCGTTGATCGGCTCTGTTTGAGAGCGCGGAGACTGCGTGCGAATCCTTTACGTTGAGACAAGCGACTTTCTGCCTGCGAGCGCGCACTTCCTTGAGGCGCTCGAGGCGATGGCGGAGCGCGGCGAATGCGAGTTCACGTTTTTCGATGAAGCCAGGTATCGCCGCGCGCAACGCTCGATCGCGGGGCGAATCGTGCGGCGCATCGTCGGGCACCCGGCCGGTTATCGCGCGCTCAACGCCGCGCTCGTCGCCGAGGCGCAGCGCGTGCACCCCGATCTCGTGCTGATCGGCAAGGGCGCCTACTTCGCTCCCGCCACACTTGCCGCGGTCCGCGCGGCGACGGGAGCATCGATGGTCAACTGGGCCACCGACGATCCTTTCAACCCGGCGAGCAGCACCCGCGACCTGGTTGAATCGATCGCGCTCTACGATCTCTACGTATGCACCAAGCGCGCGATAATGGACGACGTCCGGCGCGCGGGATGCGCCAACGTCGCCTACGTGCGGTTCGGATACAAACCGCAGGTGCATTTCCCCGAGGCGCCCGCCAACGATGACGAGGCGCGGCGCTTCGAATCCGACGTGACATTTATCGGCGGCGGGGACGATGACCGTGCTCCATACTTCGAGACGATCGTCCGCGCAATCCCGGAGCTGCGCATGCATCTGTACGGCGGCTACTGGAATCGCTATCCGAAGCTACGCCCATATTGGCGGGGAAACGCAACCGGACGCGATTTCCGTTTGGCGGTCGGCGGCGCGAAGATAGCGGTGAACCTGGTGAGGCGCGCGAATCGGGACGATCACGTAATGCGCACTTTTGAAATTCCGGCGTGCGGCGGCTTCATGCTCACGGAGAGAAGCGCCACCCACGACGAATTATTTTCCGAAGACAAGGAAGCGGTTTTTTTCAACTCGCCTGATGAATTCGTCGCGAAGGTCCGCAGCTATCTTGGGCGCGATGAAGATAGAGTCAGGATTGCCGCCGCGGGGCATCGCAAAATCACGCAGGGGCGGCATACCTATGGCGATCGGCTGGCGGAGATTATCGAGGCGGTGCGATCGGTGAAAGGATCGCAGAGGCCGGGGACGGTTGGCGGCGCGCAAACCAATGGGATCGAATCGCATGGCTGAACGGTTCGAATCCGCGGCGCCGCATCCGCTCCACGACGAGTGGTATGCGCGAATCACCACGCCGAAGCCGGGGTCCGCCAGTCCGGGCAAGGCGCTGAAGCTGCTCGCGGCGTTCGCAATCGCGTTGATCGCTCTGAACCTCTACGCGCCCGGTGCGCCGACAATCCTGGAGCGAGTATTCGCGTCCGCGATACTGGCATCGCTCGCGCTTCCGGTCTGGCTATGGATGTCAGGCGCGGATCGAACGATCCCGTTCATGCCGTTCCTGACGCTAAACTTCACCTATTACTATGCGCTGCCGGTTTTCCTGTTGAGACACTATGTCATAGGACTGTTCAAGCCGCCGGTTGCCGCGCATTTCATCACGCTGGCGCTTGGATACTCACTACTGGGTCTCTACTGTATGTTCGCCGGATACTATGGACCGGCGAAATGGCTATTCGCACCGATACTACCGCGATTCAGCTTGCAATGGCGCGACGAGCGAGTAGTGAGGATGGTCGCGCTGATGCTGGGAGTCGGGGGATTGTTCTTGTCCTCCTCACATGGGCTGCCCGGGAGCCTGGCCCAGATCGGCGTATTCGCGGCTGACTTATCGATGGTTGGAATCTGCATGCTGGTCGCGCTTCAGTTGGCGGGAAGACTGGATCGGATCACATCGGCGTTCGTCTGGGGGTTTCTGCTTCCGGTCAGAATCGCAATCGGCTTGGGCGGCGGCTCGGCGGCTAGCGGTCTGATAGTCGGCATCACCGTCGCAATGATGTTCGCTTCCGTGCGCCGATCGATCCCGTGGAAGACGCTGCTGCTGGGCACTGTTGTGGCGGTGTTCATCATCCGACCGGCGGAGGTGCCGTATCGCGCGGCGACGTGGGGCGGAAGACAAGCGGACGCGGGTCCGATCGAGAAAGCCCTCCTGTACGGAGATATTGTTTACCGCATCACGATCGGCGGGGCGGTGGATCCGCAAACTCTGATCGAATTCGGAAGCCTGCGCCTGGCGCAATTCACAACGTTCGGCGAAGTAATCGCGGACACGCCCGCATTCGTGCCTTTTTGGCGGGGCGAGTCCTACTATCCGATCCTGTTCAAACCGATTCCGCGTTTCATCATGCCGGACAAGCCCGAAGAGATGAGCGGACAAACCTTTGGCCATCGTTACGGCTTGATCTCCGCAAGGAACACCACCACTTCGCTCAATCTTCCGCAGCTAGTCGAGCTATATGCGAATTTCGGACTAATCGGAGTGATCGCGGGGATGTTCATATTCGGGTTGATCTACCGGCTGCTGATCGAGATGTACGTTCATCCCGGAATGGGGCTCGGCGCCCTGGTTGGCGGCGTTTACGTTTTGTCGAAGTTGGTAGATGTCGGCTCCGCCGCCTCGATCGTTTTCGGCGCGATCCCATGGAGCATTATCTTCATCGCGCTGATTGGCTTGCTGATTGACGCCGCAGAGCTTGACGCGATGACACTCGATGCCACGGTTACAGGCAAGTAGTCCGCCGGTCAGTCACACGATATTGGATTCTGTCTTCCATCGACAAAGCGCCTTATTTAGAGGCGTATTCGCGGTCTGTGTTTTCAGTGCGCTGGCGTTGATCTGGGCTCATCGCTTTCTGCCGATCTCGGATTATCCCGATTGGATTTACGAAGGTCCCATAGTGACAGCGCTTCTTCACGGCAACGCTCCAGCCTCCTACACATTCAAGCACTATCCAGTTCCTTACGCCGGGATAGTAGCGTTGCTCGGACTCCTTGACTTTGCTTTTCCCCCTGAAGTCTCAGGAAAGGTCGCTTTGAGCCTTTGCGTCATACTGTTAGCTCTCTCCTCGACCTATTTGCTGAAATCGCTGAGGCACGACGCCGACAGTCCCCTTTTGCTGATTCCATTGTTGTTCTTATTTAACACCTTCTTCTTCATGGGAGAGCTGGCCTATGTTCTCGGCCTGTCACTCTTCTTTTTCTATTGCGGATATTTATTTCGTCGAATCCACCGGTCGGAGCCGATCAATTGGTGGTTTATCGGCGGCGCATCAATCGCGTTATTTTTCTGTCACTTCATGCCTTATGCGACTGCTATCCTGGTTACTTTGACATTGTGTCTTACCGAGTCACGGATCGGGCTTTTGCGCCCTTTCGCCATTTCCTTCGCGCCATCAATGGGATTGACAATCTGGTACGCAATTGAGCGTTGGTTTCTGAAGGCGAGCGGGCCTGTCTGGGAGTTTTGGACGGTTCATCAAATCGCAGGCCGCTTGCTTGCGGCCTTCTGTCTCTTCCCGGAGTTTCTTCCGTGGGTTGGAATTCACGCGCCCGGGATGAAGGCGTTCGCATTACTCAATCTGGTCGTGGCGATCCTTCTGATCTTCGTGGTACCACTTTGTGTGGTATTTTGGGCTAAGGGCCGCGCCGGGAACCGCGGAGTACTCGCATGCGCGCTCGCTTGCGCATTCGCTGTTATTGCTACCGGGTATGAGTTTTCGGGGATGCTCAGTCCGGGCGAAAGGTTTATCTACCCTGCCGTCTGGATAGGATTGTGCTGGCTGATTGGCGCATGGATACCCCGTGAGGGTTCTCTGGCGAGCCGGGGGCTAACAGTTGTCTTGATCGGCTTACTGGTTTGCCAAATACTCTTTCTCCAGATTAATGTTGGCGCGGCATCGAATGGACTCGCGGCGCTTTACTCAAAACTGCGGTCGGCGAACTCCCGCACAGAGTTCTGCGCGATCTATGAGACCTATGTCCAGCAGAGCTGGGAGAAACCGCATCGTACGGGCGTCGACCTCCTGCTCACAAATCAACCTAGCGCACCGCGGCTGCCATACTACCTTTACCTCGAGGAAAAGGTAGAAGCACCGATCTTTCAGATTGGAATTCTTAGCTATAAGGGTCCCGGAGACAATGAAGACCTTTGCAAGTCTCAGTGACGCATGCGCGGGTGAGCACTGGGGCGCGTCGGCTTCGAAAAGGAACCGTCATGCCTGATCCAGTCACAATTCAACGCGAATATTACCGGCGCACCGCGTCGCGATATGAGGACGAATGAAGCCACGCCACGCCGCTGAGGTCGCCCCGATAGACGAAAATATGCAGCCGACCCAGCTCAGTCATCACACGATCATCTGGCCGGTGGTGGAGAAGTGGCTGCCACCTGCGCCCGCCCGGGTTCTCGATGCCGGCTGCGGCGGGGGACAACTTAGCTATCGGTTGGCTAAGCTGGGCTACCGTGTTACCGGCATCGACTTACCGGGTCCATCACTGGAAAAGGCACGCGCGCTGCTCGCTTCCTCGGATCATCGCTGGGACATTATCTCCGGTTCGGTCGAAGAATTCAGCGGCGCAAACCAGGCCTTCGATGCGGTGGTCTCAATCGAGGTCATCGAGCATCTATATCGGCCCGTGACCTTCTTGAAGAACATGGCGCGCGCATTGCACCCTGGCGGCGTCGTAATCCTGAGTACGCCCTATCACGGCTGGCTCAAGAACGTTGCGATTTCCGCGCTGGGTTTGTGGGATTGGCACCACCAGCCCCTCGATGAAGGCAACCACATCAAGTTCTGGTCCAAGCGGACGCTGAACGGCGCTCTGGTAGCGGCAGGGCTTGAAGCGGTTGAATGGCGAGGTGTCGGACGGATCCCCTTTTTGTGGAAATCAATAATGGTGAAGGCACTCAAACCAACTGAGTATTCCTCATAAGAGGGGAACCGGGTGGCGACTAGCCGCCCAGGATCGTAAGAGTGATTTTTTCAGACGAAGACGCCGGCGCGGTGCGCGTCCTGCACGTAAGTCCGTGCTTCGCACCGGCGTGGGTTTATGGCGGGCTGGTCGAGTCGGCGTATCAGTTCGCCCGGCATCTGGCGCGCGCGGGAGCGGCGGTTCGGGTGCTGACTACGGACGCGAACGGTCCGGGAAAGAAGCTGGACTCGGCGCAGAAGGCACTATGCGCGCGCGGCCAAGGATTCGAAGTTCGCTACTGCGGGCGAATCGCGCGTCAATCGGTATCGCTCGAACTTCTCGGCGCGCTCGCCGATCAGGTGCGCTGGGCCGACGTGGTTCATCTGCACGCGGCGTACTCGTTTCCGACGATTCCAACCTTACTCGCGGCGCGAATGCTGGAACGGCCGGTGGTGTGGACGCCGCATGGCGCGCTGCAGCGCTGGAGCGGGTCGCGGCGAGTGCGGTTCAAGTCGCTGTGGGAGAAGGTGTGCAAGCTGGTTGCGCCGCGCGGGTTGGTGCTTCACCTGACCTCGGAGAGCGAGGTCGAAGAAACTCGCGCACGCTTTCCGCGCGCCAGCATCGAACTAATTCCGAACGGAGTCGAGATTCCGCAATCACTTCATCGCGAGCCACGCGGCGCCGAGCTGCGGCTCGGATTTGTCGGCCGCCTCGATCCCAAGAAGGGAATTGAGAATCTGCTCGCCGCCTGCCGCATGCTCAAAGAGCGCAACGGGCCGGTTTTTTCGCTCGCGATCGCGGGTTCGGGCTCGAGCGACTACGAGGCGAAACTTCGCCGCGAGATCGATCACCTCGATCTGTCCAACGAGGTCGCGCTGCTTGGCGAACTGCGCGGCGAGGAAAAACAGCGGATGTTCGAGCGGACCGACGTCGTCGTGGCGCCGTCGTTCACCGAGAATTTCGGGATAGTGGTAGCCGAAGCGCTTGCTCACGGCGCCGCCGTGATTGCGAGCACCGGTACTCCGTGGAAAGAAGTCGAGCGGACCGGCTGCGGGCTGTGGGTCGGCAACGATCCCGCCAGCCTGGCGGACGCAATCAGCAAAATAAGCTCGATGCCCGTCGCCGAGATGGGCGAGCGCGGGCGGGGTTGGATGGCGGCAAGCTTTTCGTGGGACAAATGCGCGCTGGAAATGCTGGCGCTCTACAAGGACCTGCTGGCGCAGCACGGCGATCGGGATGCTCGCCGCCGCGCATCAGCGGCAAGCCGATGCAGCTCTGCGCGTGGTTGGGCGGACGGAACGCCGCCGCCACCGGGACGATGACAACGTTCGCGCGGCGCGAGTGGTTATTCATTGCACTGGTGGCTGCGTTCGGCGCGATCTTTATGCTCGAGTATCCGGCCTCGTTCGCAATTGCCGACGAGTGCGAGATCCTCTCGCTCGCCTACAGCATCGCGCACGGCACGGTTTATCCCGACCGTGCCGGACTGCTCACCTGGAACCCGTCGATGGAGCTCGCGGCCGGCGGCCACCGCATCGTCAAGTACTCGCCGTTTCACGCGATGCTACTGGCGCCAGCGGTTGCGAGCGACTGGCGGCTCGGGTTCCTGGTGAGTGCGGCGTTTTTCATCGTGGGCGCGTTTGCGGTGCGCGCGATGCTGCGGGAGGCGGGACTCGCGACCGACTGGTGCATCCTGTATTTCATCCTGCCCGGGATGCTCTATTACTCGGCGACGCTGATGGCCGCCGTTCCGAGCGCGGCGATGGGCGCAGTAGGGGCGGCTCTGCTGTGGCGCGAATGCCCGCGCCGCATCTGGGGAGCGCTCGCGCTTGGCGCCGCGGTTCTGCTGCATGAGTGGATGGCGGTATTTGCGATCGCGTCGGCGGGAGCGTGGTGGCTGTCGCGGCCGCGCGCCGGGCGCTGGTCCGACGCGGTGGCGCTCGCGGCGGGCGCCGCGCCGGCGATCATTGCGCTCGGGGCGTACAACTATGCCACCACGGCGTCGGCACTGCGGGGAGGCTACGCGATCAACGGCGAGGCCTTCTGGTTTACCGGCGAGCACTTCGCGTCATTTTTCCCGTTCTACGTCGCATCGATCGTGATTTTCCCGGTGGCAGGACTTGCGGCGCTTTCGCCGCGGTGGTCGCGAGGTTGGCAAACCCCCGCCGCGGTAGCTGCCGTAGTGATAGCAGCGTCGCTCTACGGTTATCGCGACGGCCTTACCAGCGGACTCGCGCCGGCGGCGGCGATGCTCGCGGGCGCGGTACCCGGGCAGCGCTTTATCCTGCCGGCATCGGTAATCGCGTGCATACCGGCGGCGCGCTGGCTCGATCAGCGGCTCGGGCAACGGGGATTCGCCTGGACCACCGCGAGCCGAAGCGCAGCGCTCGCCGCCTTCGTGGCGTGCTTCGGGGTGATAGCCGCGCTCCACGAGGACTTCCTGCGCGCCAATGCGGCGGTACAGACGGCGATCGCGCGCGCGGTTCCAGCCGGAGGACAAATCATGGGCGCCGACGAGGTGCTCAAGGAACTCGCGCCCGTGTACCGAAACGTCCGACTGCGCCAAGTGGCTCCCGACGATCCAAATGTCGCGGCCGCCACCGACTCATACCTGATTTGGATGGGCGCGCCCGGCGCCGAGCCGCCGCCGGATTGGACGCGCGGCAGGAGGACCGAACTGGTCCGTGCGCGGTCGTGGGCATGGAATCGCGATCTCTGGATCGCGTGGCCGCGCGACGCGCACGCAAACGCAGCGGCTTATCTCATCGGTTTGCGCACGGCGACGTGCGCGCAGCAATTTGCCGATATAATGAAAGGTTCAGTTCGCGGTCATCAATGTTAATTGTAGGAATCAACGCATATCACGGCGACGCGAGCGCCGCCGCAATCGTCGACGGCAGGCTGATCGCAGCCGCGGAAGAAGAGCGCTTCAACCGCATCAAGCACGCGGCAGGATTTCCGGTCGAGGCTTTGAAGTATGTGGTGTCTGCGGCAGGCGCGTCGCCGCGCGACATCGACGTCATTGCCGTCGCGCGCGATCCGTGGGCGCGAATCATGCGCAAGGCGTGGTATGCGCTTAAGATGCCGTCGGCCGCGCGCGACCGGTTGAGCGCGCAATCGCGCTTTGCGTCGATCGGCGCGGAAGCGGCGCGCGCGCTGGGGGTCGGCGAGAGTTCGATCCCGGTGCGCCGCGTCGAGCATCATCGCGCGCATCTGGCGAGTTCGTTCCTGGTCTCGCCGTTCGACCAGGCAGCGCTGTTTTCGATCGACGGGTTGGGCGACTTCGCCAGCGCGATGTGGGGCGTCGGGCGCGGCGGTGCGATTTCGCCGATGGGCGTGGTGACATTTCCGCATTCGCTCGGAATCTTCTACACCGCGCTGACGCAGTACCTGGGGTTTCCGAAATACGGCGACGAATACAAGGTGATGGGGCTGGCGTCGTACGGGGCGCCGGAGATGCTCGAGGAGTTCCGCAAGATCGTGATCGCGCCGGACGGCGGGCGCATGGATTTCATGCTCGCGCCGGAATATTTCACCCATCAGAGGTCGGGCGGGGAGATGACGTGGCGCGCAGGCGAGCCCACGATAGGCAGGCTGTACTCGGACTTCCTGGTGACCCGGCTGGGCCCGGTGCGCGATCCGGCCGAGCCGGTGAACAAACGCCATATCGCGATCGCGGCGTCGATGCAGCGGCGGCTCGAGGAAGTGATACTCGATCGGCTGCGCAACCTGCAGCGCGCGACCGGACTGAAAAAGCTCTGCCTTGCGGGCGGCGTCGCCTACAACTGCGTCGTCAACGGCAAGATCCTGGAGCAGACGGGCTTCGAGGACATCTATATACAGTCGGCGGCGGGCGACGCGGGGCTGGCGATAGGCGCGGCTTTCGATCGATGGCATTCGAGCGCATCGCGGCCGCGCGAGTTTGTGATGGAGCACGCCAATTGGGGTCCCGAATTCCGCGCCGATGAGATCGCGGTATTACTCAGTTCGCGCGAATCTGAAATAGCCACTCAGGGCTGCGTGATTAGCAAGATCGAAGATGAAGACGAACTCTGCCGCGTGACTGCGGCGACGATCGCGGATGGGCAGGTCGTGGGATGGTTCCAGGGGCGGATGGAGTGGGGTCCGCGGGCGCTGGGCAATCGCAGTATCGTGGCCGATCCGCGCCGGGCCGGGATGCGCGACATCCTGAATTCGAAAATCAAGCGCCGCGAAATGTTCCGGCCCTTTGCGCCGTCGATTCTGGAGGAAGCCGCCGCTGACTACTTCACGCAGTCGTATCCGTCACCGTTCATGCTGATGGCATACCCGGTGCGGCCCGAGAAGCGCGCGGTAATTCCGGCCACGACGCACGTTGATGGAACGGGAAGGCTACAGACAGTCAATGCGCGGCAGAACCCGCTATACCACAAGCTGATCCGCGAGTTCGGCCGTCAGACGGGAGTACCAGTGCTGCTCAACACCTCCTTTAACGAAAACGAGCCGGTGGTTTGCCGTCCTGAAGAGGCGCTCGATTGCTTTCTCAGAACGAAAATGGACCTGCTGGTAATGGGACCTTTCACCATTCGCCGTGGCGACGGGAATTAGCTATCGTCGCGGGCCGAAAGATGCGTATCATCATACCTATAACGTCAAGTCACGAAGCTGGGTTAGTCTTGCACACCAAGCATAGGAGTTGTTCATGAAGAGGGTCCTGGTCACTGGAGCCGGTGGTTTCATCGGCCACCATCTGGTGAGTTATCTCAAGAGAAGGGGCGACTGGGTACGCGGCGCGGATCTGAAACGCCCCGAATATGAGCCGAGCGCGGCCGACGACTTTGCGCTGTTAGACCTGCGCCGGTGGGAAAACTGCCTGAAGGCGACCGATGGAATCGACGAGGTGTACGCGCTCGCCGCCGACATGGGAGGAATGGGTTTCATCTCGGCGCATCACGCCGAGATTCTCCGCAACAATTCGTTGATTAACATTCACACGATTGACGCGGCGCGCGAGAATGGCGCGAAGCGCTACCTGTACACCTCGTCCGCCTGCGTTTACCCGGAGTACAGGCAGACCGACGCGAATGTCACGCCGCTCAAAGAAGAAGACGCCTACCCGGCGCAGCCGCAGGACGCCTATGGTTGGGAGAAGCTCATAACCGAGCACCTCTGCACTCACTACCGGGAAGATTACGGGCTCGAGACGCGCATCGTGCGCTTCCATAACATCTTTGGCCCGCTGGGCACCTGGGATGGCGGTCGCGAGAAGGCGCCTGCCGCGTTGTGCCGCAAGGTGTCGCTCGCCAAGCTTAACGGGCAATCCGAGATCGAGATCTGGGGCGACGGCGAGCAGACGCGCTCGTTCTGTTACATCGACGATTGCGTGGAAGGCATCTACCGGTTGATGCGCTCGGATTATCGGGAGCCGCTCAATCTTGGCCAGGATCGACTCGTGACTATTAACCAACTCGCCGATATTGTCGCTGCGGCGGCGGGGATCAGCATAACCAAAAAGCACGTAGCAGGCCCGCAAGGCGTGCGCGGCCGCAATTCTGACAACACACGGCTGCGCGCAGTCCTTCACTGGGAGCCTGAGATAAGCCTGGAAGAAGGTTTCAGGCGCACCTATCTCTGGATCGATCATCAGGTGCGCGCGGCCAATCATCGGGTCGCGTCCAGGTCATCCGGTCCACTGGAGAATCCATCGAGCGCCGTGCGCCGCGGCTCCGCATCGTAATCCTATGGCAGGCGCGAAAAAGCAAAGTGCTTTTTCGCCGGCGCCGCCAGAACCGGCGCGCGATTTCTGGCGCCGTTCAATTCCGGTTAGTCAAACGCGAGTACTATTCTTAAACCGTTCGTTCTGGCCTGACCGCGAAGCTACCGGTCAATTCCTGACCGAACTTTGCGACGACCTTTCGCGGGATCACGAAGTTACAATCGTGGCGGGGCCGTCGCGTGAGAGGGGTTCCGCGGGCTTTCATTTGTGGTCGCACGAACAACGCGGCAGGGTTTCGATCGTGCGCACCTGGGGGACGGGATTTTCAAAGTCGAACCTGCTCGGCCGATTAGTCAATCTGGGTACCTACTACCTATTGGCGGCAGTAGTGGCATTGCGGCTGCCGCGCCCCGATGTAATAGTCGCCGAGACCGACCCTCCGCTGCTCGGCGCGCTGGCGGCGGTGCTGAAACGGCGCTGGGGATGCAGGCTGATTTACAACGTGCGGGATCTTTATCCCGATATCGCGGAAGCTACCGGCGGAGTGCGCAACCCGTTGCTGCTCGGGTTGCTGCGCCGCGCCAACGACTACGCCTACAAACGGTCCGACCTGATCGTGACGCTCGGCCATGATATGGCGGCTCGAATCGTCAACAAGGGCGTTCCGGCGGACAAGGTGGTGGTGGTTCCGGATTGGGTCGATTGCGGACGCATCCGTCCGCTCGAGAGCAATCCGTTCCGGCGCAACTTCGGGAAAAAGTTTGTCGTGATGTATTCGGGCAACATCGGACTTTCGCAGCAACTCGAGGCCGTGCTCGAGGCCGCCGACCGGCTGCGCGATGACGAGCGCATTCTGTTCGCAATGATCGGCGAAGGCGCGCGCAAAAAGTGGCTCGAGGAACGGGCGCGCTCGATGGGATTGCCCAACGTGATTTTCCTGCCCTATCAGCCGCTGGAGAATCTCGCCGAGTCGCTGACTGCCGCCGATCTCCATCTCATTCCGCTCGCGCCGGGTGCGGCGGGATGCCTGGTGCCGAGCAAGATTTACGGTATCCTGGCGGCAGGCCGGCCGTTCATCGCAATGATGGAGGCGAGTGCCGAGGTTGCGCAAATCGCGCGCGAAAACGCGGTCGGTTTTGTCGTGCGGCCGGGCGACATCGATGGTCTCGTCGGCGCGATCCGCGAGGCGGTCGATGCGCCGGAACGCCTCAAGCAGATGGGTGTGCGGGCGCGACGCCTGGCAGAGCTGCGGTTCGATCGGATCAAAGTTACCGGCAGGTTCGGCTCGGTGCTGGCCGGCGTCGCGATGAATAACTAACGGGATAAAAGATGAATCGAGCACGAAAACCGGTCCGGATTGTGCCCAAGGGATGGGGCCGCGAGGTATGGATTGCAAACGGCGACCTCTACTGCGGGAAAATTCTCGAAATTCGCAAGGGCAAGAAGTGCTCGCTGCATTACCACAAGCTCAAGACCGAATCGTTCTACCTGCGCAGCGGCAGGTTGCTGGTGCGAATCAAGGAGTCGCCGGAAAGCGCCACGATCGAGGAGTTCGAATTGAGCGCGGGCGAATGCATGGACGTGCCGATCGGATTGGTTCATCAGATGGAAGCGCTCGAGGACGCCGAGCTGTTTGAATTTTCCACCCAGCACTTTGACAGCGATTCGCATCGGCTGGTGCGCGGCGACTGAATCCGGGAGCGGCGCAAATCGATTGAAGTGCCTGCACAGGCGCGGCGAAATACGCCGCGCCTTTTTTATTTCCGGCCACAGGCTGTTTTTTGCGCTCTGGCGGAAGTGGTATATTATGCGGCGCCGCGCGGTGCGGCGTTCAGATGGCAAAAGTAGCATTGATTACCGGAGTGACCGGACAAGACGGTTCCTACCTGGCCGAGTTTCTTCTGAAAAAGGGCTGCGAAGTGCATGGGATGGTGCGGCGCACTTCGAGTTTCGCCACCGGGCGAATCGATCATTTGCGCAAGGGCTTCGGACCCAATTCCGAAGGTTTGCAGCTGCACTACGGCGACCTCGGCGATGGCACCGGGCTTAGGCGGATCATCGAGCAGGTGCGTCCCGACGAGGTTTACAATCTCGCCGCGCAGTCGCACGTGCGCATCTCATTCGATCAACCCGAATACACGGCCGATGTCGTAGGCCTGGGGGCGCTGCGGCTGCTCGAGGCGCTGCGCGATCACAACAAGCGCCGTGGGCGGGCTGCGCGGCTGTACCAGGCGGGATCGTCGGAGATGTTCGGCAAGGTGAGGGAAACTCCGCAGCGCGAGACCACGCCGTTTCATCCGCGCAGTCCTTACGCGTGCGCCAAAGTCTATGCGCACTGGCAGACGATCAATTATCGCGAAGCGTACGGGCTGTTCGCCTGCAACGGAATCCTGTTCAACCACGAGTCACCGAGGCGCGGCGAAAATTTCGTCACGCGCAAAATCACGCGCAGCGCGACGCGAATCAAGCTCGGCCTCCAGGAGAAGCTCGCACTGGGAAACCTGGACGCGCACCGCGACTGGGGATTCGCCGGCGACTACGTCGAGGCTATGTGGCTGATGCTGCAGCAGGAGCAGCCCGATGACTACGTAATCGCCACGGGCGAGACCCATTCGGTGCAGGAGTTTCTCGAAGTCGTGTTCGATCGCCTGAAATTGAAATGGCAGGATCACGTCGAGATCGATCAGCGATTCTTCCGTCCCGCGGAAGTCGATGCGCTGATCGGTGACGCCTCGAAGGCGAAGCGCCAACTCGGTTGGGAGCCCAAGGTGAAGTTCGAACAGCTCGCCGAATTGATGGTCGAAGCGGATCTCGAGCTTGCCGAACGCGAACTGCGCGGCAACCCGCACTAGCAAATCCTGTTACGCACGTAACCTGACCGACTGACCGCGTAGCGGTCAGTCGGTCAAATCGCTTCATATGAATTGCCCTGCTCGCAGCGTGGTGCTTACGATACATGATCGATCATTCACTCGATCATCGCTTGTACTTCATTGAAGGAACTGAGATGCCAGAAAAAGCTTATCCCGCGCGGACGATATTTCGGACGAGCGCGTCGCGCTCGCGCCATTGGGTCATGCTTTCCGATTCGATCCTGGATATCGCCACCGTCGAGCCCATTCAATTCATCGACCTCACGGATTACATCAGCAAGCATCTGACGATGAACGGGGTCGAGAGCGGTACAGTGACTGTGTTCTCACGGCACACGACGGCGGCGATCAAGATCAATGAAGCGGAAGAGTTGCTGATCGAGGACTTCAAGAAGATGCTGCGCGAGCTAATTCCCTCGGAGCGCGGCTACAACCATAACGACATGAGCCGTCGCAAGCCGCCGATAGCTCCCGACGAACGCCCCAACGCGCATTCGCATTTGATGCATCTGCTGCTTTCGACCAGCGAGACGATTCCGGTGATCGACGGCCGCCTGGCGCTTGGCACCTGGCAGCGCGTCTTCATGGTCGAGCTCGATGGACCCCGCGAGCGCCAGGTGATGATCCGATGCGAGGCGTATCATACGCACGAGAAGGCGGAGGCCGTGGAACTGCACGCGGTTGACGGCGGCAATGGGCGCAACGGCGCGACGCAGCATCGCGCGCAGCTCAAGTAATTCCGAAATCGCTCAAATGGATGGCTAGCCGGCGGCGCGCTTGACGGCGGCGGCTTCGAATTCGCGTTCGAGCCGCTCGATATCAGCCGGTGAGAGGCTGAAATATCTGGCCTCTGGATGATGGAAGACGACGGCGCTGACGGAGCTTTCCGGGTCCATCATGAAACCGTCGGTCAATTGCACGCCGATCGCATTCTTCTCGACCTCGAGGAGGCGGAACAGCGGCGCCTGATCCTCGAGACGGGGACAAGCAGGATAGCCGAACGAGAAGCGCTTGCCGTGATAGTGCGCCTGCACGAGATCCTTGAGCGAGAGTCCCGGCGGATCGCCGATTCCCCACATCTGGCGAATCTTCGCGTGCAGCAACTCGGCAAACGCCTCGGCGCCCTCGAGCGCGAGCACCTGCAGGATATGCGAGCGCAGATAGTCGCCCTTGTTCTTCCAATCCTCCGCGAGCGCGCGCACCCCGGCGCCGATCGTCGTGACAAACATGCACAAATAATCGGTGCGGCCGGATTCGCGCGCCGCGACGTAGTCGGCCAGACACAAATGCGGCGCGTCGCTCTGGCGGCCAAAAATGAACGAATCGAGCACCGTTTTGCCGTCGGGTGAATAGATCATGACGGTGCGATCGCCGTCCGACTGCGCGGGGAAAAACCTGTACACGGCGCTGGCGGAAATGTCTCCGCGCGCAAGGATCTTCTGTGCGACTTCCTCGACCCGATCGTGAAGTTCCCGCGCCTTCGAGTCGCCGGCCGCGAACGCCTCGACAAAGTTCTGAAAGCCGAGATGCTTGGCGTAGAGATTCTTGGGATTGATATATTCGAAAATCTCGCCGAGATCGTAATTGCGGATCACGTGAGTCTTGAGGTCGGGCGGTTTGGGGATCTCGACGTCGCGACGCACCGATGAAGTGCGTGGCGCCGCGTCCGCGCTCGCATCGACGACCTTGGGCGCGGTCTCGAGCATCTTCCTGGACTGCTCGGCAAGC
>NZ_JBEKFG010000011.1:0-60395 GCF_050013435.1 Binatus sp. (SeqCode)
CGACCAGCAGCACGATCAGCACGATCTCGGGATGGTTGTGCGCGATCGCCTTGGCGATCGCCTGCAGCATCATCGTCTTGCCCGTGAACGGCGCCGCGACGATAAGTCCGCGCTGGCCTTTGCCGATAGGCGCGACCAAATCGATGATCCGGGTGGTCAGATCCTCGTGATTGTATTCGAGCTTGATGCGCTCCTCGGGATAGAGCGGCGTCAGGTTGTCGAACAGGATCTTGTCGCGCGCCTTTTCAGGATCCTCGTAGTTGATCGATTCAACCTTGAGCAGCGCGAAGTAGCGCTCGCCTTCTTTCGGCGGGCGAATCAGCCCGGAAACCACGTCGCCGGTGCGCAAATTGAACTTGCGAATCTGGCTCGGCGAAATATATATGTCGTCGGGGCCGGGCAGGTAGTTGTAGTCCGGCGCGCGCAGGAAGCCGAAGCCGTCGGGCAGAATTTCCAGCACGCCCTCGCCCAGGATCGAGCCGTTCTTGGCGGCTTGCGCCTGCAGAACCGCAAAGATCATCTCCTGCTTGCGCATGTTGGTGGCGCCATCGACGTTGAAGTCGCGCGCCATCTGCGCCAGTTCGGTTATCTTCGCGCGCTTGAGCGACTTGAGGTTGAGCACCCCTTCGTCGCTGATCACCGGCGCCGGTGGCGGAAGATTCGGATTGCCATCCAGATTTACCTGGCGCGGCGCCCCGTTTGTCGAACGCGAGTCGTCGAAGCGCCCCTCGTCGTTCTTCGCAGCCCCTCTGCCCTTGCCCATATGCCTTCCCCGCAACCTGAATCTCCATCACGTGCTTGACTGCTGCAACTCGCCGCCGTTTAAGCGTGCGCGCCGCAGGCTATGGACGTTTGCTTGTAAATGGCCTCCCACGACCGGAGATACCATTATAGATTCATGAGTTCTCGAGCGGCCGGGATTCGGAACAACTAACGCCTTGAGTTCAGGTTCGGAATTACGGACCGCGGGAAAACGGGACTCAGCACCCCACCCGTCTCAGCGTCCTCAGTGCGGAAGCTCTGCCAAAACGCTACCCAAGCAATGCCGCCGTGTCAACGGGGTTCGAGTCCGGGGTAAGCGGTTCGCACTTAGCTGCGCGCCCAAGGATCGATCAGCTCGATCCTCAGATCCATGAAGTGGCGAGCGTTACGGGTAGCGAGCGTCGCCCGCCTTGCGGAGACGATGCCGGCGATTTCGATCTCGCGGAAGTCCACGGGCTTCCCCGCTGCCCGCCGCTGTGCCGCGCGGCTTGCCGCTTCCCCGGCCGCCTCCTGGTCGAAGGCGAGAATTCGCCCCTGAAAATCTTCATCGACGACGCGACTGAACGCGTCCTCCAGCTGCCGTCTGCGGCGTCCGGGCGCGAGCAACTCCAGACCGAAGCGGATCTCGAAGACGGTCACTGCTGTAGTCCAGACTGATTCGGACGGCTGGAGATCGAGCCAGGCAACCACGGAAGGATCAGCCTCGCGTTGCATCAGTGCCGACAGGACGTTGGTGTCGAGAACGATCATCTACCGAAGACTATCGGACTTGCCTTCTGCCCACGGAGCTCCGGGAGGTCTTCGTTCAAGCCGATGCGCGCGAAGCGAGTCCGGATGCGGCTGCCAAGCGGCGCGGCTGCCCGTTCCTCAGTCCTCACGGCGTTACGGAGAATGTCACGCACTTCTTCCTCCATGCTGTGGCCATGACGGCTTGCCTGACGTTGGAGTCGCGCCTTGACGCCTTCTTCGAGATTTCTGACGACCAGTTGTGCCATGAGAATTCGCTACCTTTGATATCACGATATCATCTCGCAGGCCGCGCCTCAACATAAAATGAATGAACGGAGCGCCTTTGAAAGGTGAAGCGACGGATACGCTGTGTTTGCTTGCCGACATTGTGCGGATCGTGGACGATTGGGAGGGCGGAGCGGTTTGAGTTCTCCGGCGCTGTCCCAATGGCAGCGAGTGTTCCAAGTCCATCGCCAACTAGACACTACAGTAGCAATTCGCTACTAAAAAGAAGAGGCTGCTGTCGATGAACCGGGCAACAACATCAAAGTGGCTCTCCTACGTGATCGCCGGTTTTGCGATCGGATACTTGTGGGTGCACTTCGATCGGCTCAGCGCCGTGTACCCAGGGCTGAACGCAGCCGCGAGCAAATTGCTGAACATCGCCTGGTGGCACTGAACCGCGCGATACTTTTTCCAAACTGACCCACTACCCGCGCCCGCGCGTCCACCTGTATCAGTTCAGTTCGATCCATCGCCGCAGCTCGCGCGCATCGGGCCCCAATGACTTCTGCGCGAGAAATTCGACGAAATCAGTTGGCAACGGCGCGATGAATTCCAGCGGCGCGCCCGACCTCGGATGCGTGATCGAAAGCGCAATCGCATGCAGCGCCTGTCGATGAAAGAATCCATCGCATCCCGCCTTGCCGCCATATAGAGGATCGCCCAGGCACGGATGACCAATCGACGCGAGATGCACGCGAATCTGATGCATCCTGCCCGTGTCGGGTTTTACCCGCACCAACGATGCGCCCGCGTCGCCCGCTTGCGCGGGATCGAAGCGCGCGAGCACCGTCAGATGGCTGACCGCGTCGCGCGGCGCATGCGACCGCACCGACATCCGCTTGCGCTCCACGGGATGGCGCCCGACGGGCCGCTCGATCGTCTGCCGATCGCGCGCGACCTTGCCCTTGACGATCGCGAGATAGGTCTTTCTCACGCTGCGTTCCTTGAACTGCCGCGAAAGCGCGGTGCGCGAAAATGGCGTCCGCGCCACGATCATCACGCCCGAAGTGTCTTTGTCGAGGCGATGCACGATGCCGGGACGCAGCACGCCGTCGGGCTCGGCCATCGCGGCAAGCTCGGGAAACCGCGCCAGGAGAGCGTCCACCAGCGTGCCTGCGGGATGCCCTGGGGCGGGATGCACCGTCATGCCGGCGGGTTTGTTCACGACGATTATTTCGTCGTCGGCGAAAATTACCGAAATCTCCGGCGCGTCACCTTCTTTGTAATTTGAAGGATCGTACAGCGCACCGGCAGGCGCCGCGGCGACCTCGATCCTGTCTCCGGTCCGCACCGCGCCGGACGCGCGCGCGACCGCCCCGTTGACCGTCACCAGTCCCGCCTTAATCATCCGCGCCACCTGCGAGCGCGAGTACTCCGGCGCAAGCCGCATCGACACGAACACGTCCAGCCGCATGCGCTCGTGCTCGGCGCCCGCGGTGATCGTCCTATATGGCTCTTGAGTACCTATTAACCCTCGCCCGCTTGCGGGAGAGGGAACGGCGTCCCCGCCGGCGGTGAGGGTGCTGTTCCAGCGCGCCATCTCGATCTTCTACATTGGCCTCCCGTGCGAACGTACAGACTAACATCCAGATGAGCACAAGCGTGCAAAGAGCCTGCGCTACCGCCGCGACCCACGAATCACGGCATCGAGGGCGGGGGTAGCGGCGGTACGGTCGGCGGTGTCGGAGCGCTGGCCTCGGAGGGAGGGCAGTTCTCGCTGCTGGTCGAGGCTATCGCGACGCCATAGGTGGTCTTCTGACAGCCTGACGCCGTGTCAGGCCTCGAATAGAACCAGCATCCAGCCAGCGCCGTCGAGCACAGCGCGACGATTGTCATCGAGAAGATTGGTTTCATGCGATTTGGCACCTGCGATGAGTTTCCCCCCGCGGCGCGCGCGGCGCCAGCCTTTTTTTCAGGGGCTTTCCACTACCGTTGCCCCATTTCGCCCCCGCGATCCTTCTCACCGCCACGCGAACGTAAAGACTAACGTCGAGATGAGCACAAGTGTGCAAAGAGCCTGTGCCGCCGTCGCAACGGCTCTACTCGAAGCGATGCGGTAGTGGATGCGCTTTTTCGTACGCAAGGATCCGGTCCTCGTGCGCGAGCGTCAGCGCCACGTCGTCGAGACCCTCGAGCAGGCACTTCTTCTGGAACGGCTCGATCTCGAAATGCGCCGTCCATCCGAAATCGTCGGACACTGTCTGCTTTTCGAGATCGATCGTGAGCCGGTACGCCTCGTAGTCGCCGGTGGCGCGAAAAATATGCTCGACCTCGTTGGCCGGCAGCGTGATCGGAAGAAAGCCGTTCTTCAAACAGTTGTTGTGGAAGATATCGGCGAACTCCGGCGCGATCACCGCGCGGAAGCCCGCGTCATCGAGCGCCCACACCGCATGCTCGCGCGAACTGCCGCATCCAAAATTGTTGCGCGCCACCAGAATCGACGCGCCCTGGTAGCGCGGCTTGTTCAGCGCGAAATCCTGGTTCTCGGTGCCGTCGGGATTTAGCCGCCAGTCGATGAACAGCCCCTTCTTTAGCCCGGTGCGCACTACAGCCTTCAGAAACTGCTTGGGGATGATCTGATCGGTATCGACGTTGGCCCGATCGAGCGGCGCGACCATCCCGGTAAAACTCTTGAATGCCTGCATCTGTGTCTCCTAAGAACGACGCCCGCGACGTACCATCCTTCCTACCTTACTAACTTCCAACCGGGACGAAGTCCCGCATCTTTTCTTAACATCGAGTGGCAGGGCTCACCCCTGGCCATTGGCTCTTCCATCGTGTACTCGCGAAAAGATGCGCTGCGCAGATTTTCGCGTCTTCTCACTACCGGGTGCAGGGGTCACCCCTGCCGCCCACCGCGCAGGTGATTCTTCCTTCATGCCGCGCCCGCCAACGGCGGGCGGCCTTAATATTGAGTGCAGGGGTCACCCCTGCCACTCGCGCACATCGACGAAGTGTCCTGCTATCGCCGCCGCCGCCGCCATCGCGGGGCTAACCAGATGCGTGCGCCCGCCCTTGCCTTGACGCCCCTCGAAGTTGCGATTCGACGTGCTGGCGCATCGCTCGCCCGGCTGCAGCACGTCGGGATTCATCGCCAGGCACATGCTGCATCCCGATTCGCGCCACTCGAAGCCCGCTTGCGTGAAAATTCTGTCCAGCCCGAGGCTCTCCGCCTCCGCCTTGATCTCCTGCGATCCCGGCACCACCATTGCCCGCACGGTCGGCGCGACTTTGCGTCCCTTGACGACGGCGGCGGCGGCCTTGAGATCGCTCAGCCGCGAGTTCGTGCACGATCCGATGAACACGCGATCGATCTTGATGTCCTCGATTCTCGTGCCGGGCCGCAGCGCCATGTAGGTCAGCGCCCGCTCGACCGTCTCGCGCTGCTCCTTGTCGCCGATCTCCGCGGGATTCGGCACGCTTCCCCCAACCTCGGTGACCATCCCGGGATTCGTGCCCCACGTCACTTGTGGCGCGAACGTCGCGGCGTCGAACACTACGCTGCGATCGAACTTCGCGCCGTCGTCGCTGCGGCATTGGAGCCATCGCGCCGCCAGTTCGTCGAATTCCTTGCCGATGGGGATATACCGGCGCCCGCGCAGATACTCGACGGTGGTCTTGTCCGCCGCGACCATCCCGGCGCGCGCGCCGCCTTCGATCGACATGTTGCACACCGTCATGCGCTCTTCCATCGACAGCGCCTCGACGGCCGCGCCGCGGTACTCGATCACGTGCCCGGTTGCGCCGTTGGTCTTGATCCTGCCGATGATGCCGAGGATTAAATCCTTGGCGCCGACTCCCGCGCCGAGCTTTCCGTCGACGCGGATTTCAAACGTCTGCGGACGCGCTTCCCACAGGCATTGCGTCGCCAGCACGTGCTCGACCTCGCTGGTGCCGATGCCGAACGCCAGCGCCCCGAACGCGCCGTGAGTAGCGGTATGGCTGTCGCCGCAAACGATCGTCATGCCCGGCTGCGTCAGCCCGAGCTCCGGCCCGATGACGTGCACGATTCCCTGCTCGCGCGAGCCGATGTCGAATAGCCGCAGCCCGAACTCCGCGCAGTTGCGCCTCAGCGTCTCGATCTGCAGTTTCGAATCGGGATCGGCAATCGGCTTGCTCCGATCCGTCGTCGGCACGTTGTGATCCTGCGTGGCGTAGGTGCGATGCGGCGCGCGGACCTTGCGCCCGCTGCGGCGCAGGCCCTCGAACGCCTGCGGCGACGTGACTTCGTGAACCAGGTGCAGGTCGATGTAGAGCAGGGAAGGCTCATGTTGCTTTTCGCGGACCACGTGCGCTTCCCAGATTTTTTCGAACAGGGTTTTTGTGGCCATTGCGTTCAACTCCCGCCGCATCGGATCTGCATCCGGCGGCGCAACAATTTCTAAATCGGTAAAAGAGCGCCGTTGAAGTTCATCGCACCGCCGCCACGCGCCGCGCCATTTTCCTGCGCGAATAGCGGTCGATCCGATCGGACAGCTTGACCGCGAAACCGCTGAATGCGGCCAGCTCGTCGCGCGAAAATCCCGTCCAGATCGCCTCGATCGCCGCCTGGCGTGACGCGCGCAGCTCGCCCAGCACCCGCTTGCCCTTCGCGGTCAGCTTGTAGCGCCGGTTCCTGCGGTCGGCCCGCCCAATCGCGGCCGAGACCATGCCGCCGTCGAGCAGTTGGCGCAATATTTTCGATACCGCCGCCGCCGAACTGTCGCGGCTGCGCGCGAACATCGACGGAATAAAATGTTCGGTCGAGATTTCCTCGAGCACCCGCCACTGCTCGATCGTGATACCCGCGTCGCGGGCCAGCACCTCGCGCCGGCGCTCGAAGATCTCCGTCAGCGCGGTCATCGCTTCGATCGCGCGGAAGATTGGGTCGCGGCGTACAACTGCTTGCATCAGGCAAGATATTAACTATAGTTAAGTAATCTTTGCAAGCGGGGTTAAGGGTCATGTCCAAATTCTTCGACCGGCTCACTCCCGAATTGACCGGGTTCATCGGCGCGCAACCGGTCTTCTTCGTCGCCACCGCGGCGCCGCAGGGCCGCATCAATCTGTCGCCCAAGGGCATGGATACCTTCCGCGTGCTGGATGAAAAACGCGTCGCCTACCTGGACCTGACCGGCAGCGGCAACGAAACCGCCGCCCATCTGCTTCGCGACGGCCGCATCACGATAATGTTCTGCTCATTCGGCAACCACGCGGAGATCGCGCGCATCTACGGACGCGGCACCGTCATTGGTCCGGACCACGCCCGCTGGCCGGAACTGGCCGCCAGCTTTCCCGAGCTTCCCGGAGTGCGCCAGATAATGGAGATCGGCGTCGAATCGGCGATGACCTCGTGCGGTTACGCGGTGCCCCGGATGGGCGAGATGACCGGGCGCGACACGCTGGAAAAGTACTGGCTTAAACGCACCGAAGAAGAAAAGCGGGATTACTGGCAGACGCATAACCTGCGCAGCATCGACGGCCTGCCAACGGGAATCGCCGAGACCACGACTCCGGGCTCCGGCAGCTCATCGCGGAACCGCCGCTGACGCCCGCGTCATTTGATCCGCCGCGTCGGCGCGGCGCGCTCCGCGCGCGCCAGCCCGCGCGTCACTGCCTCATCGCCGAACTTCTTCGCGACGGCATCCAGCGCCCGGTTGAGCCGGTCCCGCTTGCGATCCTCCGCGGGCGCTGACTCGAACAGCCCCAGCTGCGCACCGTCGGCGCGCTCCAGCTGATGCACCTGCACGCCGGCCAGACGAATTTTGTCGCGCGTGCCGGCCTTCGACAGCAAACCCGTCGCGACGCGCGAGATTTCCGGCCCGTCATTGGTCGCGGCGTCGATCGAGAAGCTGCGCGTGATCAGCGGATAGCGCCCGCCGCCCAGTGGACGCGCCAGTTTCAGCTTCAGCGTGATCGTTCGCGCGCGCACCCCGTCGGCGCGAAGCCGCCGCGCCAGTGCGTCGCCATGCGCGATCAGAACGCGGCGGATTTCATCCGAGTCGAGCGCGACGTCCTGCGCGAAAGTATTTTCCTCGCCGTATGACTTGCGCTGCCAGTCGGCGATTACCGGTCGCGTATCGTTACCCGACGCCAGTTCATGCAGATGCGGTCCCATCGCGCCGAACAGGCTCTTGAGCTCTGCCGGATCGCACCGCGCCAGCTCGCCGACCGTCTTGATTCCGCATTCATGCATCCGCGCGAGCGTCACCCGTCCCACTCCCCACAGCCTTTCGACCGGCAGCGGGGTCAGAAATTCGCGCATTTTTTCGGGCGCCACCGCGAGCAATCCGTCGGGCTTCGACATGTCGCTCAGAATCTTTGCCGCCATTTTTGTTGGCGCGACGCCCACCGATGCGACCAGCCCGGTTTCTTCGAGCACCCGGCGCTTGAGATTGCGCGCCGCGTCAAGTGGCGGCCCGAGCAGGCGCTCGGTGCCGGTCAGATCGATAAACGCCTCGTCGAGCGAGAGCGGCTCGACGATCGGACTGAAGCTCTCGAACACGCGGCGCACCACCCGCGAGATTTCCACGTAGCGCTCCATCCGGCCCGGCACGAAGATCGCCTGCGGACACAGTTTGCGCGCCTGCCCGGTCGGCATCGCGGAACGCACGCCGAATTTGCGCGCCTCGTATGACGCCGACGTCACCACCCCGCGCGCGCTGCGCCCGCCCACTATAACCGGCAGGCCGCGCAGCGCGGGATTGTCGAGCACTTCGACCGAGGCGTAGAACGCGTCCATGTCCGCGTGCGCGATCACTCGCGGCCAATGCGCCGCCGAGCCGGCTCCGGCAGCCTTCTCGATGCTCACGGGCGCGCCATCATCGGAGTCTTATTTCGGCGTCGAGAGTTTGGCGAAGATCGTATCCGCCGCAGCTTCGCCGCTGCGCACGCAATCGGGACTCCCCACGCCGCGATAGGCCGCGCCCGCGATTGCGAAGCCGGGAATCGGGGCGATCAGCCGCTCGATCTCGGCGACCCGCGCCAGATGCCCGACGTCGTACTGCGGCATCGCGTCGGGCCATCGCCTGACGACCGTGATTCCCGGCGCCGCCTTCACGCCGAGCAATACGCGAAACTCGTCGCGCACGGCGGCGACCATCTCGTCGTCGCTGAGATTCATCATTTCGCGATGCAGCTCGCCGCCGATGAACGCGCGCGCCAGGATTGCGCCCGCGGGCGCGCGTCCCTCGAACTTGAAGCTCGAAAAGCTGGCCGCGATTATGCGCCGATGCTCGACTGCCGGCACCACGAAGCCGAATGCGCGCGGAGGACCCTCGAAGTCGCTCTCGCGAAAGGTCAGGTTGACCGTCGCCGCCGACGCGTAAGTGATCGCGCCGAGCAGCTTCGCAGCCGCCGGCTCATGCGGCGACACGATGCGCGCGGCCGCGTACGCCGGCGCCGCGCAGATTACCGCGTCGGCATCGATCGAGCCCGAGCCGCCGTCGGCCAGACCCAGCCGCCATCCGTCCGCGGTCGGCGTCATCCCGATAACTTCCGTCTCCGTGCGAATCGACTCGCCCAGCCGCCTCGCAATCGTCTCGGGCAGCGTCGCCATCCCGTTCCTGAAACTCTGGAACAGGCTCCATCGCGCGCCGCTGACCTCCGGACTCTTCGAGGCCCGCGCCCGTTCTGCCGCGCGCATTCCCTTGAACAGGCTGCCGTAGCGCCGCTCCATCTCGACAAAGCGCGGTATCGTCGCCGTGGTGCTGAGGTGTTTCGGATCCGCGGTGTAGATACCGCCGGCGAGCGCCTGCGCAACGCGATCGAGCACCTCGCGCCCCAGTCGCCGCGTCACGAATGAATCCAGGCTCTCGTCGTCGCCGCTGGTGCGCGTCGCGATGAACGGTTCCAGCGCCATCCGCAATTTTCCGAGCGGCGAAAAAAGCGAACTTCGGAAAACCGGCCCGAAGTGCGCCGTCGCCAGCATCATGAATCCCGCCGGAACCTCGACCAGGCGCCCCGCGCGCACCACGAACGTCTTGCCGTAGATCTCGCGGGTCGGAACCAGTTCCGCGCCCAGGCCAAGCCGCCGCGCGAGCTCGGCGGCCGAGGTTTTTTCCGACAAAAATGAATCGGCGCCGGTCTCGATCACAAATCCGTCGCGGCGAATCGTCTCCAGCGCGCCTCCACATCGCGCGCTGCGTTCCAGCAATTCCACTTCGAGCGGAAACTCCCGCGCCGCCGCCAGCTCGCGCAGCCGATACGCCGCGGCCAGCCCGCTGATGCCCCCGCCGATTACCGCAACCCGTTTGATATGTGTGCCGGAGTCCGTTTGAGCTTCTCCCTCGATCGATCCGTCACCCGCCCGCGTACGGGGTCAGTTTGAAATCTCCCGCCGTTGATTCGGCGATGCGTCTGCGCTGGCTCTGTGCAATACTCTTGGCATGGCGGACAGGCAAAGAAAACGTCCGCGCGATCCGTTAGCGTTAGCGAAAATGATCGGGGACATCGCCACGGGCCAAGCGTCAGACACCGAGCCGGACAAGCGCAATCCCGCTGCGGTCGAGATGGGGCGCTTGGGCGGACAGAAGGGCGGTCGAGCGCGCGCGGAACGATTGACGCCGGAACAGCGTCGGGAAATCGCCCAGAAAGCGGCACAAAAACGCTGGTCGAAGTGATCCAACTTGATTTACGTCTGACTCTAGTGCAAGTGTTTGGGACGGGGGCGGTGCGATTCGAACGCACGGGCCTGTGTCAGCAGGCCAACGGTTTTTAAGACCGTCGCGATAAGCCAGACTCCGCCACGCCCCCGTATTTTTCATTTCTTCATTAACAGTTTCTCCAACTCATTCAGCAGAGCTATGTGATCGGCAGTTCGCAAAGGCGCCTGCGAGTAATACCGGTTTTCTTCGTAACCCGCCCCTGCGCGCCGATCTACGAGGAAAGAACCCGCAAATGTGGGCGGATTTGTGAACTTACTGTTGTCAAAGAAGAGAATAAAAGAACTTGGTTCGTAGTCGGGACAAGCGGTAAATCCATAGCCTCGCACCAGCCCTGTGACAAGTTCAGCCAGGGGTTTCAGAATCATCAGCTGTTCCGAGATAGGTCGGTCCACAATGAATTCTAGTTGGCTGACGTAGTTCGTTGGAAATACCTGCTTCGCATTTACTTTGAAATCCGCAACGACCCATTGTTGCAAGTCTGCGAGCACTAAGTCTGAGTCGTCGGTTGAAGTCCGAGTTGTCACACTAACGCTCGTTGCGAGCGCAGCGTAATTTTGAACTTGCAAGCTCTCCACTGTGATAGTGCGCCCGCCTATGTGACACTTCCCCCAAAGAAAGTTTGTAGGTTGATTTGGCGGCGGATTGATCAACTCTTGACCCGTTGGAATGTGACGAAACCCGTAACGCGCCTTGAGTCCATCAACCAGATCAAAGACGGGCACGGTGGCGAAGATACTAGGCGGCATAGCATAGACGGATTGCGCGCGAGCGATGGCGGTTATTTTCATGGCGTCACCTGATGGGCGGGGTCATCGCCCAAACCCAAAAGCGGGGGATTCCAATTTTGCTGCGATTCTAGAGCGCTGGCTGATTGCGCTGCTGGTGGCGGATTGAGCTGTGGTAGCTGCGGCGGTGGCGGAGACGCTTTTTCTTCTTCCTCGATGTCATTTGCTGTCTGCATGATTAAATTGGCAAGCCGAGTAACCGACAATTCGTCTAGATCAACTCCCAATCCAAGGAGAAGATCGCTGATCGTCTCCAAAGTTAGGTTACTAGCGATGCTCAGCCACTGATTTACTTTGGATTTGTCTTTGTCGATGCGCTCGGCAAATTCCTTCTGAGTGAGTCCGGTTCTCTTTTGTTCGTCGCGAAATGCTTTGCGAAGTAGTCTCTGAACTCGGTTCTGTAATCGCCGCCGATACAGCAATCTTGTTCGTAGTGAGATAGGCTTTCCGTGCGCAATCTCATGCAGGATCGACGTTTGAAAGGTAGGCATTAATTTCATCTCCACCGGTCAAGGGATCAAAGCTGAAAATGCTTTGCCAAGTGCTGATACACGTTCGCTTAATAGGGTTGTGTCTGATTCTCCTACGAAAGAATCGCGACTTTTCGACGGGACCATATAGGATAATAAAGATATTTCGTTTTGCGAACCGTCCGTAGAATCTTAACTGGGGTTCAATATCCCAAATTCGCATTTCCCAGACTTCTTCCCGGGCTTCATCTAGTCGAGACATGCGGCAATAGAATTCATGCTCCGAGTGAAGAGAGACTTCGAAAGGCTCGCCAAAAACGAAGTCAGTAAAATCTGCGGATGCTGCTGGTGCTAGCGAATGGTCGCTCATCAGGAATTCATTAATCTCCGGTGTCACATAGAGGCTTCTAGGTTCGAAGGCTTCAGCGCCACGAGGACGGGGATAACTCTGCTCAACTTTGATTAAGCGCCCGTCTTCGCACAGCGCTTCTATTTCATCCATAATTGACATATAAGTCAATCGCAACGCATCGTGTTCATACTATAAAGACAATATCGGCTAAGTGACAGAAACTGACCCATATACTTGATAGTACAAGCATATGGGTCTATTATCAGATGCATGAACAAGTCATCCCCCGAACGGCGCGCTCAGATACTCGGCATGATGGTTGAGGGCGTTTCTATCCGCGCGATCTCCCGAATGACTAACGCTAGTAAGAACACGATTGTCAAGTTGTTAGCAGACGCTGGCAATGCGTGTTCCGAATATCAGGATCGCGCGCTCAGAAATCTATCCTGCAAGCGCATTCAGGCCGATGAGATTTGGAGTTTCGTTTACGCCAAAGCGATGGACGTTCCTGAAAAGTTGCGCGGTCAGTTTGGCGTCGGCGACGTATGGACGTGGACTACACTTTGCGCGGATACGAAACTCGTTCCGTCGTGGTATGTCGGGCCGCGCGATGCGGAATCGGCGCATCACATCATACAGGACGTGGCGAGTAGGCTAACGAGTCGAGTCCAGCTAACCACCGACGGATTTCATTGCTATTTGAACGCGGTGGACGCAGCCTTCCCGCATGGAATCGACTACGCGATGTTAGTCAAAATGTACGGCACCGATCCTCAAAACGAGACCCGATACAGCCCGTCAATCTGTTGGAGCGCGGAGAGTAAAATCATTCGCGGAAACCCTGATCGCGAGCACATCAACACCAGCTACGTCGAGCGCCAGAATCTTTCGATGCGAATGGGAACCCGTCGATTTACGCGCTTAACAAATGCATTCAGCAAGAAGCTGGAGAACCATATCCACGCGCTTTCGATCTACTTCATGCACTATAATTTCGTGCGCATTCATCAAACGCTCAGGGTCACGCCTGCGATGCAGGCTGGAGTCACGGATCGTCTCTCGTCGCTTGAAGACATGGTGCGAATCGTGGACGAATGGGAAGCCAAGCAGAAGGAAAAATCAAACTGACCCACTACCGCCGCGCGCGTACGCCGCGATTATCGACGCCATCATCTCGATAAACAACGGATCGTCCCCGACCGTCGGCGCCCGCTCCATCCTGATTCCCGCCTCGCGCGCGATTTGCGCCGCCTCGATATCGAGATCGTACAGCACTTCGACGTGATCGCACAAAAAACCGATCGGCACGACCACCGCCGCCTTCGCGTCCAGGCTGCGAAGCGTATCCTTGATGTCGGGTTCGAGCCACGCCTCGCGCGGACTGCCGCTGCGGCTTTGATAGGCAAGCTTCCAGCCGCCGATTCCAAGCTTGGCCGCCGTCATCCACGCCGACTGCGCAAGCTGCTTGACGTACGGCCCGGCCTGCGCCATCGCCAGCGGGATACTGTGCGCGGTGAAGATCAGCCGCGCGCCCGCTGCATCCTGCTCGCCGAGGCGCGCGTACGCCTCGCGCGTGCGCGCCGCAATCGCCCCGATGAACAGCGGATGGTCGTGCCAGGGCTCGGGATACACGACCTCGGGCGCCCCGTCGCCGATCGCAGCGCGCGCGTCGTTGACGATTGCCTGGTAACGCTCGAAGCTGGCTTCGCTGCGATGCGCCGCCATGATGAAGCCGAGCACGCGCCGCGCTCCACCGTCGGCGAGCGCGCGAAGCGAGTCGGCAACATACGGTTCCCACTTGGCCATCCCGACCGCGACCGGCACGCGCGCGCCTTTTTTCGCAAGCTCCTCGCGCAGCGCGGCCGCCTGGCGCATCGTGAGATCATTGTACGGCGAGCGCCCGCCGAGAAGATCGTAATGATGCACCACCTCTTCGTAGCGCTCGGGCGGGATTGGCCGTCCGCGCACAACATTGTCGAGAAACGGCCGCACCTGGTCGGCGCGCGTCGGTCCGCCGAATCCAATCATCAACACCGCGTCACAGGTTGCTTTCGTGGTCATGGCGTCACCGCGCGCTCATCTCGTGAACCATATCGACCAGCGCGATTGCGTGATCGACCGGCGTATCCGGAAGTATTCCGTGGCCGAGATTGAAGATATGTCCGGGGCGTCCGCCCGCCTGATCGAGAATCGCGCGCGCGCGGGTGCGGATTTCGGCAACGTCCGCGAACAGCGCGATCGGATCGAGATTGCCCTGCACCGCCACGCTGTAGTTGAGCCGCGCCCACGCGTCGGCGAGATCGACGCGCCAGTCGAGCCCTAAGACGTCGCCGCCCGCCTCGCGCATCTGCCCGAGCAGGTTTCCCGTCAGGGTCCCGAAATGGATTACGGGCACGTCGGCGGGAATCGCCGCGATTACCGACGCGGTATGCGGCAGCACGAAGCGCCGATAGTCGTCCGGGCCAAGGCTGCCGACCCAGCTGTCGAAAATCTGCACGATGTCGGCGCCCGCCGCGATTTGCATCTTCAGATAATCCGCCGTGATGCGCGCCAGCATCTCCATCAGGCGATGCCACGTTTCGGGCTGCATGTACATGAAAGTTTTGGTCGCCTGGTATTGCCGCGACGAGCCGCCTTCGATCAGGTACGACGCGAGCGTGAACGGCGCCCCGGCAAATCCGATCAGCGGAGTCGTCGCGCCGATCGCGCGATTCACCAACTTGATCGCGTCGCCAACGAAGCCGAGCGACGCCACGTCGACGGCCGGAATCCGTTCCAGGTCGGCCTCGGTGCGCACCGGGCGATCGATCACCGGCCCGTCGCCTTTTTCGAAATGCAGCCCGACTTCCATCGGGATCAGGGGCAGCAGGATATCGGCGAAAATGATCGCTGCATCCACCTTGAGCCGCTCGACCGCCGTGACCGTGACTTCGGCGGCCAAATCGGGCCGCTTGCACATCTCGAGAAAACCATGACGCTCGCGCACCCGCCGATACTCCGGCATGTAGCGGCCCGCCTGGCGCATCAGCCAGATAGGAGTGTAGGGGGCCGCTTCGCGCCGGCACGCCTTGAGCATCGGATGGTCGGCGAGCCGGGATCGCGGCGCGTTCGAAACTGCCGGCCGCCGCGGATTTGGCGCCGCGCCCGCTTCAATTCGATGCGTGTCAGCGCGGTTCGCGATTAAAATCGAAGCCGCTTGCGCCGCCGCCGCCTTGACCAGGTGGCCGAGCTTCGAATGCTCCGGCTCGAAGTCCACGCGCAGCCCGTAGTTGCGAATCTGCTCCGAGCATACCGGCCCGATCGAGCCAACCGCCATGCGCGCCAGTCCGCGCTTGACGCCGTCGCCGATTCCCTCGGCCTCCGCGAGCGCAATGACGTTCGTGACCTGGTTCGAGCTGGTGAAAATAGCCACGTCCGCCGCGCCCGCCGCGATCGCATTCAACGCCGCGCGCAGCGGCGCGCGATCGGCCGGCAGCGTCCATCTATAGACCGGAACAATCGTGACCCAGGCGCCGCGCGCCTCGAGTCCCGCGGTCAGCTCGTGATTGGAAACTCCGTATTCCTGGATCGCGACGCGCTTGCCCTTGAGCTCGACCTGCGACGCAAGCGCGCTGAGCACCTCGCGCCAGGTATTCGGCTCGGGCGCGACTATCGAGGGTTCGACGCCAAGATCACGCATCGCGCGAATCGCTTTCGGGCCGCGCGCCACGGTGGTGATTGCGGCCAGCGCCGCCGCTATCGGCGCCCGCTGATGGCGCGTTTCCATCGCCTGGAACAGCGCGCGCGTCCCGACCCCGGTCATGAAGATGACCACTTCGAATTCGTTCTTGCCGGCCAGCAGGCGATCGGCAAAATCCAGCGCCGCGTGATTGTCCTCGAGCGGCACCTCGCGCATCGCCGGCGCGATAATCGCGACGCCGCCGCGCCGCTCGATCATCGTCGCTACTTCAGCCGCCATGCGGCTCTCGAAGGCGACGACGCGAAGTCCGCCGAAGCCGGGCGTACTGTCCGAGGAATTGGATTGCGTCTCTTGGTTCATCTGAAGCTGGGGGTGTCTCGAGAATTGGACTCCGTTTCCGGGTTCATCGCGAGCGGCCCCGCCGCGTGGTTAATCTTGCCGTGAGCACGAGGCCCGCGTCCACTCCCCCGCCCGCTGCCTTTTCGCCTTGCGGGGGGCGGGTGCACGCCGGGCGGGAGCAACCGCATTGCCCGTTTTGCGATCGGTGTGTTAGCTCTCGATCGTGGCAGATGAATCAAACGTTACGCGGAGAATCGAGATGACTATGAGAATGCGGATTGGAGCCTGCCGGTTGGTCATGTCAATGATAGTCGCACTCGCCGCATTCGCGTGGATCTCGCCGCCGGCGCGCGCGCAGGTTGCGCTGGTCGCGGCACGCGTGGCTGAAAGCGCACCGATTCCCGCCGCGCAGATTCCCAAGGTGATCACCGACGCGATCAACTCGCCCGACCGGCCGGCCGCGGACAAGGCGCTCGACGCGGGACGCAGGCCCGATCAGATGATGGCGTTTTACGGAATCAAGCCCGGGATGAAGATTGCCGATATATTCGCGGGCGGCGGCTACATGACCGAGCTGTATGCGCGAATCGTCGGATCGACCGGCACGGTTTACTCGCAAAACGGTCCGTTTCCCGAGCAATTCAAGAAAAGCGAAGATACATGGAACGAACGGCTGAAAGAGCCGGCGCTCAAGAACGTCGTCAAGGTCAGCAAACCCTTCGATGCGCCCGACGTGCTGCCGGTGCCGCCGGACTCGCTCGACGCCGTGATCATCCATCTCAACTACCACGACATGGTCGGCTTCAAGCTCAATCGCGAGAACGTGAACGCGGCGGTGTTCAAGGCGCTCAAGCCGGGCGGGATGTACGGGATCGTCGATCACAGCGCGCAGCCGGGCACCAACGATACGGTGACCACCACGCTCCACCGAATCGACGAGAATTTTCTAATCAAGGATGTGGAGAAGGCGGGCTTCAGGCTGTCGGGAGCGTCGAGCGCGCTGCGCCACCCGGAAGACGATCGCACCTGGGTTGTGTTCAAGCATCTCGGTCAGACCGATCGCTTCATGCTCAAGTTCACGAAGGCGCCGGCAATCGCGGCGGGCAGAAATAGCTCGCGCCCGGGCCAATGAAAATCGGCCTGTTCGCGCTGGGCATCGGCACTGGCGCGCGTCCCGGCGCGATTGTGAAGACGGCCGAGGCGGCAGAGCGTTGTGGAGTTTCAACGCTCTGGGCGGCAGAGCACGTCGTGCTCTTCGACCGCCAGGATTCCAGGTATCCCTACGCGGAGAGCGGCGAGTTCCCCTTGCCGGGTGGTGCGGACTGGCTCGATCCATTTATCACGCTGACGTTTGCGGCTGCGGTCACCAAAACGATTCGGCTGGCGACGGGAATCTGCCTGGTGCCGGAGCACAACCCTGTCGTGCTGGCCAAGGAAGTCGCGAGCCTGGACCGGCTGTCTAAGGGACGATTCGCGCTGGGGGTGGGGATCGGATGGTCAGCGGAGGAATTTGCAGCGCTGGGGATTCCGTTCGAGCGGCGTGCGCAGCGGACGCGTGAGTACATCGAAGTGATGCGGCGGCTGTGGTCCGAGGAGGTGACGACCTTCCACGGCGAATTCGTGAACTTCGATGCGGCGAGAAGCTTTCCGAAGCCTGCGCGCGGCGCGAAGCTGCCGATAATCTTCGGCGGCGAAAGCGCGCCCGCGTTGAAACGCTCGGCAGACATCGGCAACGGATGGTTCGGCTTCAGCGTTGGACCGGACGAGGCGGCGCCGCTGGCGGACAAGCTTCGCGCGATGCTGAAAGCCAACGGACGCGACGCGAGCGAAGTCGAAATCATCGTGTGCCCGTACACCAAGCAGATCAACTCCGATGATTTGAAGAAGTACGGCGCGGCCGGCGTCAATGAACTGGTGATACCCTTCTATCCGCCCGACAACGAGTCGGATATCGGCCGATGGATCGAGCAGCTCGCGCGCGACTGGATCGAACCCGCCGCCAAAATCCGCTAGCGCCTAGGCCGCGGAGAGGATCTCGCGCACCTTGCTCAGGTCCAGAGCGATCTGCGCCTTGAGCGCATCGGCGTTGTCGAACTTGCGCTCGGCGCGGATTCGTTCGATCAACTCGAGCTTGATGCGCGTGCCGTAAAGGTCGCGCGTGAAATCGAAGATATGCGCCTCGATCGATCGCTCGGTCTCCGAAAATGTCGGACGCATGCCGATGTTGGTGATCGCCGGGTAGGCGCCGTCGTCGAGGATGACGCGGGTGGCGTAAACGCCGTCGGGCGGGATGCATTCCGTCTCGCTGGCGAGATTCGCGGTGGGAAATCCGATGGTCCGTCCGCGCTCGCGTCCGCGGACCACGGGGCCGCGTAAAAAGTGGTAACGGCCCAGCAGCCGGGCGGCGCCGCGCAGGTCGCCGGCGGCGATTGCCTCGCGCACCTTGGTTGAACTGACTTCGAGGCCGTCGATTTTGATCGGTCCGACCACCTCCGTATCGAAACCGAATTCGCGGCCGAGTTCGACCATCATGGCCGCGTTCCCCGCGCGATTGTGGCCGAAGCTTACGCTGTGCCCGACGACCACTTCGCGCACGCCGATCTTTGCGCGCAGGTAGTCGCGCACGAAATCGCGCGGCGAGAGCCGGCTCAGCTCGCGGGTGAAATCGAGCACGATGACGCCGTCGGTGCCCGACAGCCGCAGCATTTCGAGTTTGTCATCCGGGGTCAGGATCAACCGCGGAGCGCGGGCGGGAGCCAGCACTTTGGCCGGCAGCGGATCGAAGGTGAGCGCGAACGCGGTGCCGCCGGCGGCGCGAGCGTGATCGATGGCGGCCTTCAGGATCGCGCGATGACCGAGGTGGACGCCGTCGAAATTGCCGATTGCGGTGACCGGGTAGGTATGGCGCGCGAGCGCCCCGAGGTCGCGAATTATTTCCATTCAATCGTGCGCGAAGGCGACGCTTTAATCGCTCGCGAGGTCCTTCATCATCGTGTTTGCGGCATCCGCTTCCGGAGTCCCCGCGTGATCGGCGACCAGCTTCTGCAGTGTCAGGCGCGCGTCGATTCGATCGTTGAGCTTCACAAATGCCTGCGCCTCGCGCAGCAAGGCGGCGCTGGCGTATTTGCCCTTGGGAAAGCGCATCACGAGATCATTGAATTGCAAAATCGCCTGGTCGTAACTGCCGGTTTCAAACAGCGCGTTGGCGGCGAAGTATTCGGCGGGCTCGCTCAGCGCCGATTTCGGGTACGCATGCTGCAGCTTGGTGAACCTGGCAACCGCGAGCGGATACTTGGCGGCCTTCATCGCGTCGAGGCCTTCGCGGTAGATCTTCACGCCCGGCTCGCTCGAAGTCGCGGCGTCCGCAATTTCCTGATCGAGTTCGTTCGGCCAGGTAGGAGCGATCGCGGCGGGCGCGACGGGCGGAGCCGGACCGCCAGACGGCGCTCCCGGCGGCGGGATTGCCGGCGCGGGCGCCTCGCCTGCCGAGTCTTCCGGCGCGCCGGGAGGAGGAATCGCGCCGGGCGTCGCCGCCATGCCGGCCTGCAATGCTTTCACTTCGGCCTCGAGGCTCGCGACTCGATTGTTCATCGAGGACGCATCGCCGCCAGCGCCGGCGGCGCCGTGCTTGAGCTCCTCGATCTGATCGTTCTGACGTTGAATCTGCTGCTTCAGGGCATTGATTTCCTGGCGGTCGCTCGCGATCATCCCGCGCAGCGTGAACTCGTTTTGATTGAGTTGCTGCACGTCGCCCTGCTCGGCGCATCCCGCCAGCGCGAACGCCGCGGCAAGCGCGGCGGCGGCGCCGATCATCCAGTTCGTTTTTCGCACGCTTCTAATCCTTATTCGCTTACCGCAAAGTGATCGCGGCGGTTCTGCGACCAGCAGCTTTCGTCGTGCTCGGTGCAAAGCGGAAGCTCCTTGCCGTAGCTGATTGTCGAGATTCGGCTGCCGCTGATTCCGAGTGTCATCAGGTAATCCTTGGCGGCCTGCGCGCGCTTGGCGCCCAGCGCGATATTGTATTCCTCGGAGCCGCGCTCATCGCAATGACCCTCGACCTGTACCCGGGTCTGCGGATGCGCTTGCAGCCAGCTGGCATCGGATTTCAGCACGGAGCCATCCTGCTCCTGAATCGTGTACTCGTTGTACGCGAAGTGAATGTCGCTGAGCGGACCTTGCGCGCCGAATTTTCCGTTCTTCCAGTCCTCGAGCGAGTTGCCGCCGCCCTTGCCGACCCCATTTTCACCAATCTGACTTCCGTTGGGATTGTTTTCGCCGCCATTTATCGGCGCCGTCTTCTTCGACGAGCACCCGGCCATCGCCAGCATCACCCCAACACCCACAATCGCCATCGCCCTGGCCAATGTCGAACGACTACTCACCCAACCACCCCGACCATGCTGGACAGGAATCATTACCATTACCCTCCTTCAAAGCGGAAATAATTTTCCGGTTGCCGACCATCATTATATAGATTCGCGAGTTGTAGCCGCGTGTCGAGCTGAACGCGAGATAGCGTCCGTCGGGCGACCAGCTTGGATACTCGTTGGAGCCGTTGCCATCGGTCACTTGCACGGGTTCACCGCCGCCGGCGGGAATCGTCCAGATGTCGAAACGTCCGTTGTTGCGGCTCTGATATGCGAGCGTGTCGCCCTGGGGCGAAAACACGGGGGTGGTGTTGTAATCGCCGCGATAGGTCAATCGCTTCGGCGCACCGCCGGCCAGGCTCATCACGTAAATTTGCGGTGTGCCCGAGCGATCCGAGGTGAAGGCGAGCGTGGCGCCGTCGAGTGAAATCGCGGGACTGACGTTGATTCCATTGGTGTCGGTGAGCGGGCGAATCTCCCCGCCCTCGCGCGTGATCAGATACAGATTGGTGGCGCCGTCACGCTCGATCGCGGCGACGATGCGCTCGCCGTCGGGCGAGATCGTGCCGCCGATCACGCGGCCGCGGGGGCTGGTGATCTTCACTTCGCTCTGCGCCTTGAGATCCACCAGGTAAAGCGCCGGCGCCATGCTCTTGTACGAGAGATACAGCAGGTGGTTGGCGCTGCGATCGAAACTCGGGAACAGGTTGATGGTCGGATTGCCGGTCAGCTTGAACAGGTCCTGGCCGTCGATCGACTGCGTGTAGATTTCCTTGAAGCGACCGCCGCGCGTCGAAACCAGCGCGAGCCTGGAATCGAACGGGCCGCGCTGGCCGGTCGCAGCTTCAAGGATCGCGTCGGCGAATCGGCGCGCCATCCGCGCCACGTCACCGGCGTCGCCGTTGTAATTCTTGCCCATCATGCGCCGCTGCTGCGCCACGTCGTAGAGAAAAGCCGTCAGCTTCACGCCCGCGGCGCCGGCGGAAACCGAACCCTTGACGACAAAGTCGGCGTTGATCGATCGCCAATCGGCGAAATTGAACTGGCCGAGCTCGAAGCCCGACGCTTGCGGGTCCTCGATGTACGCGTGCGGATCGATAATTCTGAAGTAGCCCGAAAGCTCGAGGTCGCGCCGCAGCGTGCCGACAAACGTGCTGCCAACGCGATGGTCGTCGTCGCCGCCGAGATTTTTGAGCCCCGACACCGCGATCGTCGAGAGCTGCGAGCCGGGGCCCGCGATCGTGATGGTGATCGGCCCCCCACCAGCGGGCTGCGCGACGGCCCGGCCCGGTATCGACGCCAGCACAATCGCGCACAGAAGCGCGCAAGCTTGAATTATCCGCTTCATGCTTTGACACTGGAAAAACTGAAAGAGAAAAAGTTCATCCGCACCTCCTGCGCCATCACAACCTCAGGACTTCAGTTCGCCGAGCTGAAACAATGCTTTGATCCCGGAGGAAAACTGGTCGCGAAACTTTTCCGGCGGCGCGGGAAACGGCGCCGCCCGGCGAATCGCGCGGATCACGGAATCATCGAACGCCGAGTCGTTCGAGCTCGTGCCTATCTTCACGGCGCTCAGCGCACCGTCGGGGCCGATCGCGAAATCGACGGTCGCGGTCAGGTCGTTGGATCCGCCGGTAAACGTCCACGACTTTTTAATCTGTTCCTGCACGGTTTTATAGTACAGGATAAATTCCGGGTCCTGTAGAATCCCGACGCTGCCCTTGCCGCCGCCGACTCCGTAGCCCGAACCTTCACTCGCCTTGCTTGCGACGACGGGTCCTCCCCCTGCCGGACCGGTGGTAGCGCTGTCCGGTGCGGCGGAATCGTCGTCGTCATCTTCGTCTTCAGGCGGCGGGTTTTTCGCCAGCTCCTTGACGTGCTCCGCGAGCAACCGGCGCTTGAGCATCGCGAACCGCTGATCGACGCTTGGCGTCGATGCGATCTTTGCCTTGGCTACCGTCGATTCAGACTTGGGCGGATTGCGCGACGCCTTGTCGGGCGTGGGCTTTGGCTTCGCGTGTTTCGCCGGCGCCGCATTGGGCTGCGGGGTTGGCGCAATCGTCGGCGCGACCGTGGGCGCTATTGTCGGCGCGACAGTCGGCGCGACAGTCGGCTCGACAGTCGGCGCGATAGTCGGCGCGACAGTCGGCGCGACAGTCGCTTCAACAGTTGGCTCGGGCGTGGGAGTCGCGGTTGGAGCGTCGGTCGGCTTCACATTTATTTTGAGCGCGTTCTTATCGTCGTTGAGCGCGAGTTCTGTTTTGGGCGGCTCGATCTTGACCTTCGATTCTTCAGGCTTGGGCGCCGCCTCCTTCGCTTCGTCCGCCGGGTGCCGATTGATGCGCGGCAGATGCGTTCCGAGGTCGCCGGCCGGAATGTTATCGACGATTTTCACCGTGTATGCGGGCGGCGGGGCTTCTTCGGGATGCAAAAAGCGCGGCGCGATGAAGAACACCGTCGCGAACAGCGCAGCGTGCCCGAGTGCGGAGACGAAGATCGCCGCGAAATATCCGATTCGCGACGGCTGCTCGTCACCGTTATGGTCGCGCGATGCCACGCTCAGCGCTCACTTCGCGCCCGCGTCGGTGCCGCTGGCCGCCGGCATCTCCGTCACCATCCCGACGTTTTCGATTCCCGCGGCCTTAATCGCCGCCATCGTGCGGATCACCTCGCCGTACGGCACCCGGTCGTCGGCGCGGATGAAGACCTGCCGGTCGGGACGCTCATTGGCAATCGCCTTGAGTTTGCCGGTCAAGTCATCGGCCGAGAGCTTCGCGTCGTTGAGATAAATCTGGCTGTCGCGCGTGATCGACACGACGAACTGCTCTTCCTTGCCGGGCAGCGCCTCGGCCTTGACGCTGGGCAGCGTGACCTCGACGCCCTGCTGAATAATCGGCGCCGTGATCATGAAGATGACCAGCAGCACCAGCATCACGTCCACCAGCGGCGTGACGTTGATCTGGGAAACCATCTGGCCGCGCTGTCCTGGGTCGAATGCCATTGCGATGCCGCCTACGAAAGGAAATGACGCTCGGCGATGTTTAAAAATTCGGCGGTGAAATTATCCATCTCGGTCGCCAGCACGCGCACCCGCGCGATGAAGTAGTTGTAGAACATCTGCGCCGGGATCGCGGCGACCAGGCCGACCGCGGTCGTGATCAGCGCCTCGGCGATTCCGGGCGCGACCGCCTGGATACTCGACGTATGAGACGCCGACAGGCCCAGGAACGCCGTCATTATCCCCCACACCGTGCCGAACAGTCCGATGAACGGGCACGACGAACCAGTGGTGGCCAGGAAGGTGATGCCGGATTCGAGCTTGGTCAGCTCGACGTTTTCCTGGCGCTTCATCGCGCGCATCACGTTGGCGATTCCGCCGAGATCGGTCGAGAAGCCGCCTTCCGCTCCGACCGCCTGGCGCTTGGCGCGGGTGAGTTGCAGGAGCTCCTGGTAGCCGGCGCGGAAAACCTGCGCGACCGGGCTGAGCTTGAGGCCGACGCTGGCGGTATGAATCGCGGCGAGGTTCTTCGATTCCCAGAAGATCGCGATGAAGCCTTCGGACTGGCGCCGCGCTCGCGAAATCTGAATCAGTTTGTAAAGGATGATACCCCAGCTGCCGATCGAAAAGGCCACCAGCAGCCACAACACGACTGCGACCACCGGGCCCGTGCCCAGCACCAGTTCCACCACACCCAATCCGCCTGCACCACTCACCTGATGGAGCATAAAACCGCCATTCGGCCGAATAATCCGTTTATTATAAGGATATCGACGCGCCCAAAACCAGCACGGTCATCTGTCCGCTGGCGCGCCCGCGATTTATCCGGACTTCATGACCCGGGCCGAACCAAGGCTCGTGCGGCCTGCAACTCGGCCAGCGCCCGCTCGAACATCGCGTCGCTGACTTGGGTGAGGGCCGCCGCCGAGTCCTTAAGTTCCGCATGCTCGACGGTGCGCGAAAGGGTCTCAGCCGCCGTCGGTCCGCTACGCTGGCCGAGGAAGGGCTTGAGAATCAGGTGAACCACGTCGCGTATCGGCATGAAGCGCGTGAAACGGCGCAGGAGCCGAATGGTCTGCAGCGGATAATGAAGCAGCTTGTAACGGAATATTCTGCGGAAACCGGCGCTGCGCTCGCGGTTGATCACCTCGCCCGGCAGGCAGGAAGAATCGATCTCGGAGCACTTGAAAAACTTGAACCAGTCCCGGTCCTCGTCGACCAGGTTGCGGCGGATGTATTCATTCCACAACGGAGTGCCGCGATAGACGCATAGGCGGTTGAAGTTGAACGTGTCGAGCGGAAGCCTTGCGGCAAAATCAAAAGTCGCCCGCAGGTCGGCCACGGTCTCGCCGGGGCTGCCCACCACGAAGAAGCCGTGCACGATTTCGATTCCCGCCCGCTTGGCATTGGTGACCGCGGTTTCAACTTCCTTGAGGGTCTGATCCTTCTCGATCCGGTCGAGGACCTTCTGACTGCCGCTCTCGATTCCGAACATCACCGTGCGGCAATTGGCCTTGGCCATCAACGGATACAAATGCGCGGCGACCGAATCGACCCTGCCCTCGCAACCCCAGTGGATGGTCGGGCCGCTGTCGATCAGCCCGTTGCAGATGGCTTCGATGCGCTTGGGTTGCAGCAGGAAATGATCGTCGACAAAGTACACCGCACCGTAGCCTTGCTCCTTGAGATGTTTGAATTCCGCGAGCACGTGCTGGTGGCTGCGCGAGCGCCATTTGCCCTGGTTGAAGCTCGGTATGTCGCAGAAAACGCAGTGCTGCGGGCATCCGCGCGACGCCTGCATCGTGGTGAAACGGTCCATCGACAGAACCGCGGGCACATCCAGCGGCATCGACTCGATGAAGTCCAGCGCCAGGCTCTCGCGGTCGGGAAAAGGCCACTGGTCGAGGTTGCGCTCGATAGCGCGGTCCGGATTGGTTACCACCTGGCCGTCTCGCGTCCAGGTCAGCCCGGCGACGGCCGCGGGATTGTCGAGCTGCTCGAGCAGGTCGAGAATCAACTGCTCGCCGTCACCGCGGCAGACAAAATCCACTTCGCTGCATTGCATTTTCACCAGCTGCGCGTTCAGCGTCGCGAAGGCGCCGCCGACGGCGACTTTGACCTTGGAATCGACGGCGCGGATCTGGCGGGCGAGAATCTTGGCGTACGGATAGCTGGTCGTGCTCAGAAAACTCAACCCGACCAGTTGGGGCCGCCGGATGCGAATCTGCTCGATGATGACCTGGTTCGGAGTCTCGAGGTTGGCCTGATCGAACATCACGCATTCATGGCCGGCACGCTTGAGCACCGCGGAGAGCGACATGATCCCGATCGGCGGGAACCCCATGATGCGCAGGTTGCCGTTTTTCGCGCGTCCGTCGGCCGGCACGGCGTAAAATTGCGGATCGCGAATATGGATTAGAAATACCAGCATGGCCACCTCTGGTCGTTGCCAACGCTCCGAGCCCGTGCTGTGCCCGCGTTGCCCCTCGCCAGCAGGTGAGCTTACTCGCCGGAATCATTCGGCTGGGAATCGACCAATTATAACGCTATCAGCGCGACCAAAACCATCACGGCAGGAAGCCGGTCCATGCGCCCGCATCGGCCTTGGCCCGCCGATGAGCCCACTTGCCGGAATACGTGCTATAAGAGCGGACGTGGTCACGTTCGATCCCCTGAAAAACCTGCCGCTTCACCGGGTTTGTTTTGCGCTTGCAGCGGTTGGACTAATCACAATCTTAGTCCAGCTCTTTTACCCAAACGCTTATCTACCCCTGATGCGCCAATGGCCTTACGTTCTCGGGATCGTTCCATTAATCCTGTTGACGGTCTTTTACTGTCTCATTGGGATCTCCGCGCGGCGATTTGCAAAGAGCCAATATCCGCCGCCGGCTCCAGACCGACACAACAGCCTGCTAAATTGAACCAGTGCCCAACTCCGACTTGAACCCACGCAACTGGCAGACCTCAGCAGTGTCGATCGCCACCCCTGAGCCGGCCGGCCTGCCTCATGCGAGGAGTCTCGCATGGCAGATCGTGCGCGATCTCGGCCTGGTTGCGATCCTCGCGATCGTCTCGCTGGCGGCTGGACTCGTGATTAACCGGTCTTCGGCCCATCCACTTCCTGTCGTCTATCAAACGCCGGAGCAGCGGTTCGATGCCGAGCTGACGACGCTGGTTGCGGCGCCGCCGTTTAAGATCGCGCCGGCCGCAACTGTCGGGCTTGACCAGTTCCGTTCAGCCGTCGAGAGCAAAAGCGCGCTCATCCTCGATGCCCGGCCGTCCCTGTTCTTCGAACAGGGGCACGTGCCGGGAGCGCTTAATCTCGCGCGAGACGACTTCGCGCACGACTATCGGGACCTGGCCGGCGTGCTGCAGGCCGCGATCGACAAGCCGATCATCGTGTACTGCTCCGGCGGTGAGTGTCATGACAGCCGGCTCGTAGCGAACGCGTTGCTGAGTCTCGGCTTCGGCAACGTCAGCGTCTTCACGGGAGGGTGGGATGCGTGGTCGGCGGCGGGGCTGCCTGCCTCCAAAGGGAGCGTACGATAATGCCTAACGATAATTCGCGCCGGAACTATGCGGTGCTTGCGGTCAGCATAGCCGTGGCTGCCGTATTCATGTATGCGGGCCTCGGCAAGGTCCGCGAGCCGCTGCAGTTCGCCGATAGCACTGCCGCGTTCGCGATCCTGCCTGCGGTGTTCATCAACCTGTTCGTGATGGGTTTGCCGCCATTCGAGTTCGCGTGCGGCGTCCTGCTGCTTGTGCCGCCGACCAGGCGGGTCGGAGCGCTCGCGGTCGCCGTCGTTTCTCTGATGTTTTTCACGGCGTTGGCGTCCGCACTGCTTCGAGGTCTCACGCTCGACTGCGGATGCTTCGGGGTGGGCGCGCCGTCGCGACCGAGAATGTGGATAGAGCTCGTGGTGGACACGGTGCTGTTCGCGGGCGCGATCTTCGTGTATTTGCGCTCGATTACCCGCACGCCGTCGCCCGCGCCGGCACCGTGAATTCTCCCCTTCACCCCTTCTAACCGGCCGTCAGGCCGCATCTTTTCTCAATACTAAGGAATACTAAGGTGGGCAGGGGCCGCGCGCGACAACGGAGCGCGGCCTTAATACTGGGTGCAGGGGTCACCCCTGCCCCTGCCCCCTGCCCACTGCATTCGCGACCCTTCTCGGCGTAGAATTGACAGTTGAAGGCGCCCTTGCACATCGGACCCGGACTTATTTAAGGTTCGGGTCGTTGTATTTCACGGGTTCACGGTTTGAATTGTACGCAACGCACTCTCGGGAGGATTGATCGGTGGCGATAAAAGTCGGGATAAACGGATTCGGCCGGATCGGCAGAATGTTCCTGCGCGCGGCCCTGGCCAAAAAGGAACTCGAGATCGTGGCCGTCAACGACATCACCGACGCGGCCACGCTCGCGCATCTGCTCAAATACGATTCCATTCACGGCACGCTGCGCCATGAGGTCAGGGCCGAAGGCGGGGTTATTTTCCTCGATGGCAAGCCGCTCCAGGTGCTGGCGGAACGCGATCCCGGCAAATTGCCGTGGAGCAAACTCGGCGTGCAGGTGGTCGTCGAATCCACCGGCCTGTTCACCGCGCGCGACAAGGCCGCGATGCATCTTTCCGCAGGCGCCAAAAAAGTCGTAATCAGCGCGCCCGCCGACGGCGCCGACGTCACGCTATGCCTGGGCGTCAACCAGAATGCTTACGACGCGAAAAAGCACGACGTGATATCCAATGCCTCATGCACGACCAACTGCCTTGCGCCGGTTGGCAAGGTCCTGCATGACAGTTTCGGAATCGTCCACGGCCTGATGACCACCGTGCATAGTTACACCTCGGATCAGAACCTGCAGGACGGGCCGCACAAGGATCTGCGGCGCGCGCGTGCCGCGGCGCTCTCGATGATCCCGACCTCGACCGGCGCCGCGAAAGCGATCGGCCTGGTGCTGCCCGCACTCAAGGGCAAGCTCGACGGACTCGCGATTCGAGTGCCGACGGCGAACGTCTCGCTGGTTGATCTGACCGTGACGGTTGACAAGGACGCTGACGTAAAATCCGTCAACGCCGCGATGAAAGCGGCGGCCGATGGGCCGCTCAAGGGGATTCTCGCCTACAGCGAGGCGCCGATCGTCTCGGTCGATCTCAACGGCGATCCGCATTCGTCGATCTTCGACGCGCCGTTGACCAAGGTGATTGGAAACAGGCTGGTGAAAGTATTTTCGTGGTACGACAACGAATGGGGCTACTCGAACCGGCTCGCGGATGTCGCTGCGTTCGTCGCGGCCCAGCTTTAGCCGCGCGGGCAACCGAGCTGAACCGGGAGTGAGTGGCTGCGATGCCTGTGTTACCGATCACGCGCCTTGAGTTTAAGGACAAGAAGGTGCTCGTGCGATGCGATTTCAACGTGCCGATCCACGAGGGGAAGATCCAGGATCCGGCGCGAATCGACGCGAGCCTCGACACTATTCGCTACATCCTCGAGCATGGCGGGTCGGCCGTGCTCTGCTCGCATCTGGGGCGTCCCAAAGAGCGCAGCGCCGAGCTCAGCCTCAAGCCCGTGGCCGAGTATCTATCCAAGGCGCTCGGGCAGAAGGTCGCGCTTGCGCCTGACTGCATTGGCGATCACACCGGCAAAATGATCGAGGCGCTCAAGCCGGGCGACGCGATTCTGCTCGAAAATCTGCGCTTCCACAAAGAAGAGGAAGCCAACGATCGCGACTTCTCGCACGAACTGGCGCGCCACAAACAGGTCTATGTGAACGACGGCTTCGGCTCCGCACATCGCGCGCACGCCTCGACGGTCGGAGTCACACGATTCATCTCGGAGCGCGCGGCCGGATTCCTGATGATGCGCGAGCTCGAAGCGTTGCGCGCGGTCACCGAGAATCCGCAGCGCCCGTCGGTCGCGATCCTGGGCGGCGCAAAAGTCTCCGACAAGATCGGCCTCATCAGAAATCTGCTGACCAAGGTCGATGCGATCCTGATTGGCGGCGCGATGGCGTACACGTTTCTCAAGGCTCAGGGCGTCGCCGTCGGCCGCTCGCGCGTCGAAGACGACAAGCTCGAGCTGGCAAAGGAATTGCTCGCCGAGGCCGCGCGCAAAGGCGTCAAAATCGTGCTGCCGTCGGATCATATTGTCGCATCCGCTCCCGAAGCCGGCGCGACGCCTCATACGGTCAGCGAAATTCCCTCCGAGATGATCGGGCTCGACATCGGACCGGATACCGCGGCGGCGTTTATCGCGGAAATCGCGCGTGCCAAAACCGTCATATGGAATGGCCCGCTCGGACTCTTCGAAATCCCGGCGTTCGCGGGCGGCACGATGCGAGTCGGTGAAGCACTCGCCAATCAACCGGGCGTCATTTCGATAATCGGCGGCGGCGACACGGCTGCGGCCTTCGCGCATGCGCCGTGGGCCAGCAAGTTCACCCATATCTCGACCGGTGGCGGAGCCACGCTCGAATATCTGGAAGGCCGCGAGCTGCCCGGCGTAAAGGCGCTCGAAGTTTGACATCGTACCGACAGGAAGGACGCGCGTGCGCAGGAAACTAATCGCCGGAAACTGGAAGATGCATCTTGGGCCGGCCGAGGCCCGCGCGCTTATCGCGGCAATCCGCGCCGAGATCGATCGCGACGCCGCGACGCTGGCCAAAGATCGCGACGTGATGGTCGCGCCGCCCGCGATTCTCATCCCGGCCGTGGCGCAGGCGCTGGCAGGCTCGTCGATCCTGCTGGGCGCGCAAAATATGCACTACGAGGACAAAGGCGCGTTCACCGGCGAGGTGTCGCCGCCGATGCTGAAGGCCTATGGCGTGACCCACGTCATCGCCGGCCATTCCGAGCGCCGCCACGTTTTCCATGAAACCGACGAACTGATTAACCGCAAAGTGCTCGCCGCGCTCAAGCACCGGATGGCGCCGATTTTGTGCGTCGGCGAAACCCAGGACGAGCACGACAGTGGCCGTGCGCTGGATGTCGTCCTGCACCAGCTCCAGCGCGGCCTTGAGAGCGTTGGCGACGATCATATGACCGCGGTGGCGATTGCGTACGAGCCGGTGTGGGCGATCGGCACCGGGCGCAACGCGACGCCCGAACAGGCCGAATCGGTGCACGGCGCGATCCGCGGCGCGATCCTCGAACGATACGGCTCCGAGCGCGCGGCGGCGGTGCGGATAATTTACGGCGGCAGCGTAAACGCCGACAATGTTGACTCGCTCGTCTCCAAGCCCGATATTGACGGGGCTCTGGTCGGCGGGGCAAGCTTAAAGGCTGACTCGTTCGCGCGCATCGTCAGGGCGCGGACTCGCTGAAGAAGACAAAATGGTTTCAATCGTTGTTTCGATTCACGTGATCGTTTGCGTGGCTATGTGCATCATTATCCTGCTGCAGCAGGGCAAGGGCGCGGAGGTCGGCGCCGTTTTCGGCGGTTCGAGCCAGACCGTCTTTGGCGCCAGCGGAGCGGGCAACGCGCTGACCAAGGCGACGTGGACACTGGCGATTATTTTTTTCGCGAGCTCGATCTTTCTGGCACTGGCTTCTGCGCGGCGCGTGACCGGCAGTATCTTCGATCGGCCGTTCTCCTCGGCGCCGTCGAGCGTGATGCCGGCGTCGAAGCAGGCGCCCAAGAACGCGCTTCCCGCGGCGCCGGCCCCGGCCGCTCAAAATCCGGCCGGACCCGCGACGCCGTCGTCGGCGAAGTAATAGAAGCAGTAGCTGTACTTTCGGATTTGCGCCGGAGCGCTCAGACCCTCAACCTGGCTCCGGCCGTTACGCATGATGCGCGGGTGGTGGAATGGCAGACACGCCAGTTTGAGGGGCTGGTGGTAGCAATACCGTGCGGGTTCAAGTCCCGCTCCGCGCACCACCAGGGGTGACCCCTGGACCCAATGTTAAGGCCGCCCGCCGTTGGCGCGCGGCAGGGGTGACCCCTGCACCCACCGTTTAGGCCGCGCTCCGTTGTCGCGCGCGTCCCGTGCCGCGAGCGCGCAGTCTCTTAATACTGGCCTCCCTTGCCAACGGGTCTTCCATAGCGTGGTCGCGAAAAGATGCGCCGCGCAGATTTTCGCGTCTTCTCACACCGGGTGCATGGGTCACCCCTGCCCAGGGAAGTGTGAAACCCACGGCGGGTTTCACATTCATTCAAGTGAATTTCCTCCTCACCCTTGCACCCGGCACTAGGAAAACAACGAGCGCTGTTGGGGCGGCTCCGGTGCGGCGGTCGCCTGGGCCGCCATGCATCGTTCATGCTCGATGGGGAAGCCGTAGCGCGCGCGGATACGATCGAAAATCACCCGCATCCGATCGTCATACACATGCGGAACGTACTCGGCCCGCGCGTAAAACATGTCGATACGCTCCGCCAGATGCGGGAATCGCTCCTTGACGAATGGAATGAACCGGCGCGCCGCCGCGGGTTTCAGAAACAGCGAACGCCACCACACTCCCGACGCGCCCGCGCGACGCGCCCCGCGCACCACGCTCTCGATCGCCGCGGGATCGTCCGTCAGTCCCGGAATCATCGGCATCATGAGCACGTTGCAGCGGATTCCCGCCCGCGCCAGCTCCAGCAGCGCTCGCAGCCGCAGGCCCGGGCGCGGCGCTCGCGGCTCGAGGATTCGCTGCAGTTTTCGATCGAGCGTTATCAGCGAGAAGTTCACCGACAGCTTCGAGCGCCGATTAATCTTTTTCAGCCACTCGAGATCGCGAACAATCAAGCTGGATTTGGTCGTGATCGACAGGTCCAGCCCCGACAGTTGCGCGAAAACTTCGAGCATCGAGCGCGTCAGCCCATACTTTCGTTCGGCCGGCTGATAAGGGTCGGTCGCCGTGCCGATTGCGATCGCGTCGGTGCCGATTGGCGTGCGCGAGAGCGTACGCGCCAGGACCTCGGCCGCCATCCGCTTGACGAATATTTTGCGCTCGAAGTCCATCGGGTCGCGCAGTTCGAGAAAATCGTGCGTGTAGCGCGCGTAGCAGTACACGCATCCGAACTCGCAGCCGCGATACGGGTTGATCGTCCATCGAAACGGCATGCGCGGGCTGTCGCATCGATTGAGAATCTGCCGCACCGGCATCTCGATAAACTCGACGCCGCGAGTGGCGTCGAGCTCTTCGGGTGGCGGCGAATAAAGCGGCAATGTGGCGACGGCATTCATCTGACGGCTGGCCATTTTCGCTTTTTCTTCGCTAGCGGTCAAGGGGCAGGGATTGCGGCGTCATCCGGGGCTATGCAGGAGTATCTGATGGGGCAAAGCTGCTAGGTTCTGGATCGCAGCGGGAGGAAATCGTGATGGCGGACAATGGGCGCAAATATCGTGAGAAGTACGGCGACTGGGCTCTCGTGACGGGCGCGTCGGCGGGAATCGGGCTTGAGTTTGCGCGCGCGCTGGCGCGCGAGGGCATGTCGATAGTGCTGACGGCCAGGCGCGAGGATCGGCTGAACGCGCTCGCCGCGGAACTTCGTCAGAATTTTCACGTCGATACGCGGGTGGTCGCCGTCGATCTCGCGGCGCCGGACGGCGCGGATCGTCTGGCCGATGCAGTCGCGGATTTGCCGATCGCATTTCTGGTCAATAACGCCGGCTTCGGCTACGCGGGCCGTTTCGACAAGCTGGCAATAGACCGGCTGCGCGCGATGGTGGTCGTAAACTGCGTCGTGCCGGTGGTGCTGACCGCCCGCATCATGCCCGGGATGGTCAAGCGCGGCCGTGGCGCGGTGATCATTGTGGGATCGGTGGCGGGACGCCAGCCGCTGCCGCTGCACGCGGTTTACAGCGCAACCAAGGGATTCGATTTGCTGTTCGGCGAGGGGTTGTGGGGCGAGTTGCGCGGGACAGGCATCGATGCGCTCGTGATAGAGCCGGGGTCCACGAAGACCGAGTTCCAGGCGGTGGCGGGAGAGAGCGTGGGTCCTGACCACGGCGAGCCGGCGGAAAACGTGGTGCGGGTCGCGCTCGACGCGCTCGGCAAGCAGCCGAGTGTTATCTCGGGATGGTTCAACTGGGTACGCGCCAATGCGACGCGGCTGGTGCCTCGATCGACGGCGGTGATAATCGCGAAGAAGGTGACCGAGGGGTCGACTCCGCAAGAGCTGCGATAGAGGGGATAGCCAGCTTGCTCGAGCCGCCGGCGGCTCGCTCATGGAATTGTCGCGAGGTCGTAGGCGGGCGGCAGTTTTTCCGCGATCGTCGCGAGTGACGACCCGTCAGCGGAGGCGCGAACGATGGCGCCGTCGTTGCAGACCGCGAAGAAGCCGCCGCTTTCCGGATCGGCCTTCAGCCGCATCACCATCCCCCGCCCGAAACTCTGTTCGGTGGAGATCGGCGTAAAACTTTCGCCGCGATCGCCGCTGCGGAACAGCATCGCGTCGGCGCCGGCCGGTCCGACCCGCCAGGTGGGCGGCGGGCCCATCGCGGCCACGGTGAAAACGTTTTCGCTGTCCGGCCTGCTCACCAGCAGCGGAACAGTATAGCTGCGGTTGAGCCCGTGGGTTACGTGATGCCACGATTTGCCGGCGTTGCCGGACAAGTAGAACCCGTTGCCGGTAGTGGCGTAGAGCCGGCGCGAATCAAGCGAGTCCACCGCGACGGTATGAACATCCCAATGGAGACCGTCGTTGAGCGGCTCGAAGGTCGCGCCGTCGTTGCGCGAGCGGAACACGCCGCCCTCCTCGACGCCGACGTACATCGTGGAAGGCTCATGCGGATCGAAGACGATGGAGCGCACGTGCGGGATATGCGGCGGCGGCGGAAACGTCCAGCGGTCGCGCCCCGGAATTTTCAGGAAGCCGTCGGATTCCTTGAAGATGCGCCCGCGATCGTCGCTGCGGAACAGGCGGGCGTGCGACGTCCCGACGAACACGCGATCTTTCACGGCGGGAGAGGCGGCAATCGACCAGACCTCTTCATCGCGCGCCAGCGGGGGAGTGATGTCGGTCCAGGTTCTGCCGCCGTCCGTCGAGCGCGCGAGCGTCCCCTTGCCGCGGATGCTCTCGGTCGAGCCGGCATAGATGAGCGTGGGATCGACGGCGTCCTGCGCCATGCACCAGATGGCTGACGGATCGGCAAGCACCATCAGCGGAGTCCCACCGCGCGAGGGATCCAGAATCACAATGCCCTTGGCCGTCCCGATGCACAGACGCATCCCGGTAAACCTCTCGTCAACGCGACAAATCGTAGCGCAAAGGACTCAGACGCAACAGCGGGCGGCACGGGCGGTTCGCGATCTTCTGCTTCCCGGCGTGGCTTGATCTTGATAGACAGGCGCGTATGAAGTCCCGCCATGGCGCCGCGCTCGCGATCGTTGCCTGGTATCTGATGATTCCGCCGATCAACGCCGACAACCGAGTTGACGCCGGTGCGCCCTTGTCGGATTGGAGGAGGAGCGTGAGCTTTGACTCCGCGGATGAATGCAAGGCGTCGCTAAAAGACGCAATCGAAAACCCAATGACACCATCCGAATATCAGGCAACTGCGCAGGCCACGCTGAAGGCCAGGATGCTTCCGCTTAGTCAGTCGGAAATGACCAGACGGATGCAGGAATCCGTGTGCGTCTCGGCCGACGATCCCCGCCTCAAGCCAAAGGCAAAATAAGGGCGGCGCGGGCAGCTTACGTCAGCTTGGCGCCGGCGCGGAGATCGCCTGAAGCTGCGAGCTCGGCGGGTGCTAGCTTCTTTGGATTTGGATCGATTCGCGCTCGCTTGACCGTGATCGTCCCGCCCGCCAGCGCGATCTTCATTCCGTCCGCATCGATCACCGTTAACGTTCCCGGGGCGCTTTCGATGCCTGAGCGGCCGGCTTCGAAGCCGGCTTCGTAGAGCCGCACCCGTTTGTCGCCGATGCTCGCGAACGCGCCGGGCTGCGGGTCGCATCCGCGAATCAGGTTGAAGACCTCGCGCCCCGGTTTTGCAAAATCGATCTTCGCGTGCTCGTCGCGGCACGGCGGCTCGTAGGTCGCCTTGCTCTGGTCCTGCACGAGCGCGGGCGCGTTGCCGGATTTGATCAGATCGACCGCTTCGATCATCGCGGCGATTCCCATCGGGAAGAGCGTGTTGAAGTAAATCGAGCCGACGCTGTCGCTGTCCGCAATCGCCGCGCGCTTCTGAACCAGGATCGGTCCGGTGTCGATACCCTTATCCGGCCAGTACCAGGTGATTCCGGTTTCCGTGTCGCCCTGGATTATTGCCCAGTTGATTCCGCTGGCGCCGCGATGGCGCGGGAGCAGCGAAGGGTGAAAGCAGATCGCCTTGTAGCGCGGCGCGTAGAGAATTCGCTCCGGAACAATCAGGGTGACGAACGCGAGGATGGCCAGCTCGGCGTCCAGCGCTTTGAAATGCTCGCAGGCGGCGTCGTTCTTGAACGACTTGGGCTGGCTCAGCGGGATGCCCATCGCGCGCGCCTTGGCGGCCAGCGGATCCGCCTTGCCGGCGGGCTGATCGGGCGGTGCGAAGACGTGAACGATTTCGTCGCCGTGATTGACGAGCGCCTCGAGCGCTTTTTCCGCGAATGCAGCCTGGCCGAGCAACGCGATACGCAAAGTGGTGATCCTCCAAATTTCTGCGCCCACGCTACCAAATCAAAATTGGAATTGCACCGCAGGGCTGAGCCCTGCGCCCAGTGCTAAGGCCGCGCTCCGTTGTCGCGCGCGGCCACTGCCGCGGGCGCGATTCTGACGGATAGAATCGAGCTGGAAAGAGCAAATTCTACCATCGGTAGTGGTTTTGGGACGGCGCCGCTCTAAGGGTAGTTTCGTTCCGTCAGAAATTATTTCCACCGCAAGCCGGTGTCGCGCGATTTCAGGCGAGTCCGGCGAGCGTAAGGTATCCTGGCGGTTGACCATAGGGTACGAGTAGCACGCCAAATCCGCCGGCATCAGGCTGAACTCGTTCATCCCTGAACCCGGCCTTTCCACTTCACCCGCCGCCGCTGGAAACATCGTGTGAACAAACCCGGATCTTGTCCGTTGGCGCGGCTAATCCGGGAGCATAGCAGGGAGAGTCCTTTGTCCTAGCCGGTTGCGGCGCGATCACGGCGAGATTGCGCGCGAGAAGGCGGCGGCCTCGATCATGGTTCCTAACCCATCCGTCGGCACGCCGAGCGCTCCAAGCCCGGTTAGCTACCAGCGATCCTCTTGAACTCGATAAGGATCGCCTCGCGGGCGACACGCTTAAGGAAGTGCCACGTGGGCAAAAGCTTGAAATATAGGTCCCTAAACCTCGCGGCTTCCTCCACATCCGCGACCACCGAGTGAATGTCGAATAGGTCTCCTGTCTTAACGCCACCGGATGATTGCCTCTTGATAAAGGAGATTCCTTCCACGGGGTTTAGGTAGTTCATCCCGGAGTCTTCAGCGGAGTTGACTGTCAGGGTGACGGTGTTGGGAAATGGCAGGCCCAGATGAACAAATTTATTCCGATACTGGTACGCGCTGTAAAGGCAGGAAAACGTCAGCCGAGCTTGTTTCTCAAGTGATTGTATGCGCTCTCGCAGCACATGATTTTCGCTGCATCGCGTGGTCGCGACTTGCTCGGCCAAATCCAGTCGCCTCTGTTGGTACGCAGCTACGCCAGCGACTTTTTCGTACACCTCGCGGTTGAGAGCCGGCGAGATTTCAGCCGCCGAGAGAGCAAACTCGTCCGCGCTCCAGCTTTTGGTGATTGCGTCAACAATTCGCAGGAGGCCTAGATAGCTCTCGTTATGAAAGCTTGGGAAAAGGATTCGCGAGTTGTTATATGCCTGCAGGAGATAATTTGTGCGAAGGGCCAACGATTCGCTCTCGGAGTTGTCCGATTGATAGTGCCGATCGAGCGCTGAGACGAGCCAGTCGAACAAATCGGCGTCGTAATCCGCCTGGGTGACCTTTCTCCTCGATTGCGGTGGAACGAGGCTTTGCCCGAAATAAAAGCCGCCTCGCGCGAGCCATTTTGTTCTTCTAATGCCGATGTCCAAGACAAAGCCAAGTGCAGCATCGATGTCCGCGACTCTATGCGGTGTCGATTCCGTGGTTGAAGGTGACACATAAGGAGAGTTGCGGAATAAAATTATGTGGTCGTCGTCACTACGGTAAATCTTTATCAGGCCGCGTTTCTCGCCAAGATTGATCTGCCCCTCCAGCGCGAAGGGCAGAAGGTCGTAGGACTCGAAGGTATCCATAAATCTAGGCGTCGTTTCTCGTGAGAGTCCGCGAAGCGTCAACCGCTTCTTACCGCCTTTCAGTACCGACTATACACGCGAACGATCAGCGTCTTATTTATCTCACCGATTTGTTGCTTGATGGCATCCGCAGTCGCGTCTGGGGAATCCGCATGGTTGACATAGAACCAAAACTCACCGGGCGGCACCTGCGTCCTGCGTTTTTCTTGCAGCCACCGCTGGTAGTTGGCAGGGCTTCCCGGGCCGCAGTCCTTCAACAGCTCTTCAGAGAATCCCATTCTTTTCTCAACGTCCATTTGGTTGCTCATCAGCGCTCTCTTTTCTCTCAGGCTGGCGCTTTTCCGCCGCCCCATACTCCGAGGATGCGCGCGGTAGGCAGTGCTTTCAATTGGGCGGCGCGAGATTCGTCAACAATTTCGTTAACAATCTGTCCACAGTCGCCGATATCGGCCGAAAACGGTCGAGACCCGTTTGACCGCATTCGATCTCATTCGGCCCAAACCGCGCCCGACCTTGCCGGATGCCCTTACATTATCTCTGCTAAAATGGCGCATTTTTTGGTGGGCAGCTCACCGTGAGAGTGGCGCAGAACCCTCACCTACCTCGCTACGCTCGGCCTCCTCTCCCGTGAAGTAACGGGCGAGGTAAGGAGCGGGATTCTTCGCTTCGCTCTAGAATGACACAAAAATTGGACCCTGCGCAGGATGACACACAAAAGCGAGCGGGCTCTTTCTTAATCAACCCCTTCTAACAGGGCGCAGCCCGCATCTTCTATTCTTCCTCGCTAAGGTGCAGGGGTTACCCCTGCCCAAGGAAGTGTGAAACCCACGGTGGGTTTCGCATACAATTGAGTTCTCCCGTCGAACGCTCCGGCGTCCGGCGTTAGTTGCGCACGGCGTGCGTTCAAGCCGATGCTGCGCGGAAATTCATCGAAGAACGATTGACACGGTCGGTCGCGGGCCGCTTTGATGATCGATTGGATGTTCTCCACTCGACGCTTGTCTAAAATTCTCGCTTTTCATCTCTTTTTTATGGTTGCGACAGCCGCGTTTGTGGCCGTGCCATCCCTGGCGCAAGACCATTTTGATGCGCATCGTGGCCGCGGCCGTATCGTGGTGCTGATGGTATGGGATGGGCTGCGGCCCGACTTCGTCACCCAACGCGACACGCCGAATCTGTACCGGATGGCGCGCGAGGGCGTGCGCTTCGACAAGCATCATTCGATCTTCCCGACGCTTACGATGGTAAACGCCACCGCGCTTGCCACCGGCGCGCCGCCCGGCGTCAACGGACTCGAGGGCAACGTGTTCTACTTGCCGCCCTCGGCAGATACGCCGGCGTCCGTCAGCAACCTTGCTCCCGGTGAGGCCAAGCCGGGGGCGCCGACGATTGCGAAAGACGCGCAGGGTCGGATGGTCTGGACGGAGGGCGCCAGGGCGATCGTTGGCTTAAACGGGGCCGATGGATTCAAGGGGCGCTTGATCGGGTTGGACACAATCACGCAGGAGGTCGCGCGCGAGGGCGGCTACGTTGCCGTGATCGGCAAGCAGGGACCGACCTCGGTGTTTGACAATCGCGTTGAAACGGTCGTCGACGGCAAGGATATTCTCGGCGAGCCGCACCAGGATTACCTGTTCGCCTCGGACGATCTGGTCGAGCCCAAATCTGCGAGTCAGAAAATTAGCGCCGCGATGCCGCCCGATTCGAAAACCGCGATCGCCGATGGGCAGCGCGATATGTACTTCGCGCGGCTGGCGGTGGAAGACGCCCTGCCTGCCGCCAAGCGCGCAGCGGATGCGGGCCGGCCTGCGTTGGTCGTCTTCTGGCAGCACAATCCCGATCTCACGCAGCACATCGCCGGGTTGGGCACGTTGCCCGCGGCGGAGGCACTGAGCCTTTGCGACGACAACCTGATGCGTCTGCGCGCGGCGATCGAAGCGTTGGGCATCGCGGACAAAACGGACCTGATCGTGGTCTCGGACCACGGCTTCGCGACGATTAAGTTCCGAATCGTTCTGTCGGAAATGCTGGTGTCGGCGGGAATCAAGAAATCGCACGACAGCACCGACGTTATCGTCGCCCCCAACGGCGGCACGGACCTGATTTACCTGTCGCCGACCGAATTTCCCACGCCGCAGTCGCGCCATGCGGTGCTGCAGAAGATCGTCAACTTCGCCGAGGCGCAGGAATGGTGTGGGCCGATCTTCTCGCGCGAGTCCGCTCCGCCTCCCGATGAGCGCAGCCGTCGTGGCCGCGGCCGGCGCGCGCCGAAACCGTACCTCGGATGGATCGACGGCACCTTCAGCCAGCGCGTCGTGGGTCTCTACAATCCCGCGCGCTCACCGGACCTGGTGATTTCATTTCGCGAGGAGCCCGACGCTGACAACAAGGGCCTTACCGGGCCGGCCAATCCCGCATTCCTGATCGGCGAAATCGGGCAGGTCTCGACCCCCAACAAGTCGGCCGAACTGGTGCATCCGGTAAAGGGACTCGTGTATGCGGATAACGGGACCAGCAAAACGTTCACGACCGGGATGGGGATGCATGGCGCGGCAGGCGAGCGCGAGATTCATAATTTTTGCGCCGCGATTGGCCCGGACTTCCGCCACGGGTTCGTCGATTTCAATCCCACCGCCAACACCGACGTTGCGCCGACGATCACGCAGATACTGGGTATGATGCCGAATATCGGCCCCGGCGGTGCGGTGCCCGCGGGACGCGCGATGGCCGAGGCGTTGACCGATGGCCGCCGCAGCGCGGGAGGCTCGCATACGCAAACGATGACGACTGACCTGATGCTGCAAGGCGTCGAGGCCGTGACGACGATTCAAGTGAGCTGGATCGGTGACGAGCCGTATCTCGACGGCTCAACCGTCGTGCACAAGCCGCTGGGCAGTTCACCATAGGCAGGGGTGACCCCTGCACCCAATGTTAAGGCCGCGCTCCGTTGTCGCGCGCGGCCACTACCCCGGGCGCGAGTATCTTAATACTGGCCAGCCGTGCCAACGGCCAGGGCTGACCCCTGCACGCAGTGAAAAGAGAATCGGCACCGCCGCGGGATGCGGGACTTCGTCCCTGTTAGAACTGGTTAAGAGGAGACGGGGCGCCCTTTTTTTGTGTCATTCAGAGCGCAGCGAAGAATCCCGGTTCCTTGCTGGATCGGTGTTAGTCGAGCGCGGTGATTGAGCGGGCGCGCGTCTCGGGAATTATCCAGACCATCAGGGCGCCCAGCGTCGAGAAGACTGCGCCGAGCGAAAGCGTCGCGCCGAATCCAAACCGCGCGCCGAGCGCCGCAATCAGGATCGGCGTGAAGAACTGAAATCCGCGCGTGACGTTGAGTAGCAGTCCCAGAGACGTATTGCGAATCCGCGTCGGCAACAGTTCGGCGATCATCGGCGCGATGCCGGCCCAGATACCGGTGCCGAATCCCGCCGTGAACATCGCAGCCGCGATGAGTCCGGGCACCGCCCGCGCTGAACTCCATAGTATCGTCGGCGGGATGGTGCCGGCCGCCATCAGTATCCCGTATGCGCAAAACGCGGGGCGGCGGCCGAATCGGTCCGCGACGCGGCCAAACGTCAGGTAGCCGAGCACGCCGCCCGCCTGCATGGTGATCATCAGGCGGCTGGCGCCGGCGGCGGTGAGCCCGCGCTTGAGTTCCAGGTACCCCGGCATCCAGGTGTAGATGAACCAAAACGCCTCGGAGTTCAGCAGCACGACTACGAACAGCAGCGCGAAGATTCGCCGGTGAACGAGAATCGCGCGCAAGTCGACGCCGCGGTTAAGACTCGCGCGCGTGCGCTGCCATACGTCGCTCTCCGGCATCCACTTCAGCACGGCGGCGACGACAAATACGGCGGGGATGGCGGAAACCATGAACGTCAGACGCCATCCGATCGCGGGTGCGAGATAACCACCGGCCGCCGCCGCCAACAAAACCCCGAGCGGCGATCCCGTCTGCACGTATGCTGCGTATCGCGCGCGGCGCTCGGCCGGCACGCTTTCGGCAACCAGACTTTGTCCGGGGGCCCATCCACCGCCCATCCCGAGCCCGGTTATCGATCGAAACACGATCAGTTGGGGGAGGGTATGGCTGAAGCCGCACAGCGCGGTGCCGACGCCGTAGATCGCGACGGTGGCTGCGATCGTTGGTTTGCGTCCGAAGCGATCGCCGAGGAAGCCGAAAATGACTCCGCCGAGCGCCGTCATCAGCAACGATGTACCCAGCGCAATCGACGACTGCTCCGGCGTCAGATGGAGTTCGCGCGCAACCGGGACCAGCAGGAACGAGTAGAGAACCAGGTCATAGAAGTCGAAAATCCAGGCGGCGAAGGCGAGCGCGATGATCCTCAGATGAATCGCGCCGGCCGCGCGCTGGTTCATCAGCAGTTCGCGCGGATTGCCCGGGACGCCGGGCCTGGGCGGCTGTATATTGGCGACTGGCTCCATGGAAGCGGGTATGGTTGGCTATTCATAGGCAGTTGCGACTGTCAAGGGAACGCGCGCGGCGGGTAGTGATCTAATTTGCCCGCTCACTCCGCTTCGTTCCTGTCCCTAAATTGGAGACAAATCAATGTCACAAATAAGCCCATTTATGGCTTGTATTGAATTGGCGCGTTATGCTAGTGTCGCTGGTGTGAGCTTTCGAATCTTAGCAGACGGCACGATAGAAACCGATTCAGTCGAGGATGCGCTAAAACTCCGTACCGCGCTTCTGCGGCAAGAAGCGCGTCGCCAACTGCCTGACCCGGATGATCTTCCGTTGAATGCGCAAAAGTTTTTATTTGTGATCGAAGCCAATCCTTCGGGACTCACTTCGGAAGAGATTTCCAAAAAGACGGACATCCCTACAAAAAGTGTTCCACCCCTCATACGCGGATTAGGCTACTGGGCAACTCGCCACGGTTTCAAACTTGACAAACTTCTCGTGCGCAAACAGAGCTTCGAGAAGGGCAAGCCGATTTCAACCTACACACTGACGGTTGAAGGACGCCGAAAGTTTCAGAAGTTTTTGAAACAGTCACCGCTGATAATTCACCTCGATCCACCGGACAAGGTGCCCGACTTCGATCCATTCGAGAAAAAGCGGGGAACGCTAAAGCCGATGGATGAGGACGAACTTCTATTTAAGGCAGCACAATTAAAGAACGTCAGATGGACCCGACCGAATCAGAGCTTCGTTGCCCCCTGCCCGATCAATAGCGATCACAAACTGGCGGCCTCTCTTGGCGGAATGAAGTGCTTAGGGGGCTGTACGAACGATGCGATCGCTGCGTTCTTCGCCAAACAGGACGATGAATAATCTTGCGGACAGAGACGCGCGCAACCGGCCTCCAAAGCCGGAGCAATGCATCTGTGCGCCTGTGAAGGCTTGGGTCACGGATTGGCGTGATCAACCGCCGTGGCCCAAGGCCGGATTAATTGAAACGACCGACGCGAGTGCTGCTAACACCCGCGTCAGTCATAGCCTTGACGTGCCCGAGCTACCGGACACAATCGCAGCCTCACGCAGATTGTCTCTCCGAGTTCGCGGCCCGTCAAGCAGACGGGAGCAGAAACGCGAACACACTCAGTTTGGAAAGGCAATCGCAAATTCTTTCCGCCCTCGTAGAGGGCAACAGCGTCCGCAGCACCTCACGCATGAGCGGCGCGCATATCGGCACGATCCTGAGCCTGCTTAGGCGTGCAGGCGACGGATGCGAGCGCCTGATGGACGGCATGATGCGTAACCTTTCCTGCAACCGTCTGGAATTGGACGAAATCTGGGCTTACGTCCAGATGAAACAAAAGCGGGCCGCACAGTACCCTGAGCGCAAACCGGAAATCGGAGATTTCTACACTTTCGTTGCGCTGGATGCTGAGACTAAATTGGTCCCGGCCTTTCGGGTTGGCAAACGGACGTGGAGCGAATGCGATGCGTTCATTAGCGATCTACGTTCGCGCCTGGTCTCGCGTCCGCAGATTTCGACGGACGCATTCGCCGGTTACTACGGCTCGATCCGCCGGGCATTCGACAGCCAAGTCGATTACGCCCAGATCACGAAAGTCTTTGCGTCTGACGCGAATTGGGGGCGCTACTCGCCTCCAATATTGATCAACTCCATCAGAGAAAACTTAATCGGAACGCCAGACGAAGATTTTATTTCCACGTCATACGTGGAGCGGCAGAACCTTACGATGCGCATGAGCATGAGGCGCTTCACTCGCCTGACCAACGCTTTCAGCAAGAAGCTGGAGAACCTAAAAGCGGCGGTCGCCCTGCACTTCGCGCATTATAATCTGGTTCGGATTCACAAGACGCTGCGTTGTACGCCCGCGATGGCCGCTGGCGTGGCGGATCGGCTATGGTCGATGACGGATTTACTCGAAACTGTATCCGCGGAGGGATAACACAATGGCCGATTCCATCAACGACGTTGATATTACGCTGACCCAAATCCGAGACGTGCTCATTTTAATAGGGGTGATACTTGGGGAAAACGGGGATGAAAAACTTGTGGCGAAAAAAAAGCTGTGGGAGTTAGCGCAACAGCAAAATATAGTTTGAAGTCAAATTAGATCACTACCGCGCGGCGGCGCGTCATTTTGACTCCGCCAAGGCGCAGCGGCGCGCGACTTGCAGTTCGGAGGAGTGAATGTTCAGAAGATTTTTTCGATGGGTTGTTCGAACGGTGATCACCTTCGCGGTGCTGTTCGCGATCATCGCCATCTCGGATTACATCTCGCATCGGGTGCAGCCCAACTCGGTTCTGGCAGTTGAACTTAAAGGACCGGTAGCCGAGCGCGGCGGCAGCGGCCTGCTCGGCCTTCTCAGTACCCATCAGACGGGGCTCAACGAGCTGCGCAATGCGATCGACCAGGCGGCGAAGGATCCGAAGATCGTCGGCCTGGAAATCAAGGTTATCGACCCGCAGATGGAACTGGCGCAGGCGCAGGAGATCGTCGCACTGATCCAGTCGTTCAAGAGTCACGGCAAATGGACGGCCGCGTATATCGAGACCGCCGGCGAATCGGGCGCGGGCAATCTGCCCTACATCGTTGCGGCCGCCGCCGATGAAGTCTCGCTGATGCCGCGGGGAGACCTCAACCTGATGGGCGTGCAACTGCGCGAACTGTTCATGCGCGGCACGCTCGACTGGCTGGGGATCACGCCGAACTTCGCCTCGGCGGGGCAGTACAAGAGCGCGGCCAACATGTTCACCAACAAGGACTTCACGCCGGCGCAAAAGGAAGAGGACGAAGGGCTGGCCGGGAGCCTGTTCGATCAGATCGTCGCGGCGATCGGGGCCGAGCGCAAGCTCAGTCCCGACGCGATCAAGGCCTTGATCGATCAAGCGCCGTTGAATGCGGACGAGGGCCTGAAGGCGCGGCTGGTGGATCGACTCGAGTACGAGGACGAATTCAGCGAGCGCGTGAAGCATCACGGCGGCTCGCTTCACAAGGTGATTGACTACGACAATTACGCGCGTGCGAGCCTGTTCTCCGGCTTTGGCGCCGGAGATCAAATCGCGGTGATTTACGGAGATGGAGAGATCCAGCGCGGCGGCGAAGGCTTCGATCCGTTTTCAGGTCCCGAGACCGAAGCGATGACCGCCGACGACATGACCAAAGCGTTCAAGTCCGCGCGCGAGGATGACGACGTTCGCGCGGTTATTTTGCGGGTCAATTCACCCGGAGGCTCGATGCTCGCGTCGGAACTCATCGACCGCGAGGTCGAGCTCACGGCGAAGAAAAAGCCCGTGGTCGTCAGCATGTCGGGATACGCCGCTTCGGGCGGATACTTGATATCGGTTCCAGCCGCGAAGATTATCGCCGAACCTGGCACGATCACCGGCTCGATTGGCGTGCTCGGCGGCAAGTTCAACGTCTCGCCCGCCGTGCAAAAGATTTACGCGAACACCGACGCGGTCAGCCGCGGAGCAAACGTCGGGATGTTCGACATGTGGACCGACTTCACGCCAGCACAATCGAAGCAGTTCCAGGATGAGATCATGCGCGACTACCAGTACTTCCTGAAACTGGTCGCGGCCGGCCGCCATATCACGGTGGAGCAGACCGATGCGGTCGCGCAGGGACGGGTCTGGACCGGAGAGCAGGCGCTCAAGCTCAAGCTGGTCGATTCGCTTGGCGGACTCGATGAGGCGATGGCGGCCGCGAAAGGATTGGCGCGCCTCGCTCCCGATCAGCCGGTCGGAATCATCGAGCTTCCCGAGCAGCCGGGACTGCTGCAATCGCTCGGCAAGGGCAAGATGGTCGCGTCGATCACGCAGCGCCCGGCGGCGCGATTCGTCGAGCCGGTCATCGACCTGATTCGCCTGGCGCTCAGCGGTCACGCGATTTTCAGCGCCGCGTATTGCCCGGTGGTGCCGATGCTCTGATCGCCGGCCATGGCCGGAGGCAAGCCAGTGGATTCGCAACTCGAAGGATTTCTCAATTTGTTGGGTGAAGCCGAGCGCGCCGGTGGCCGCGTCCTGCACGATCTCGCCGAGCTGGCCCATTCGCTCGAGCTGCGCGAGATGCTCAAGAAGGTCGGCCACGACGAAGGCTACTATGCCGGAGAGCTGGCGGCGCACGTGCGGCGCCTGGGCGGCAGCCCATCGACCAGGACCGGAGACTTTGTCGAGAAGGTGCGCGCGGTCGGAGATTTTCGCGGCAAGCTCGAGTTGCTCAATCGCGGCCAGCGATGGGTGATTCGCAAGATCGAGGAAAACGTCGCGACCGCCGGCGATGCGCCGCTCAAGGCATTTCTGGCCGTGATGGCCGAGGGGCATCGGGTCAATATCGGCGCGCTCGAAGCGGCGCTGAAGGAAGGGCTCGTCTAACCGCAGCGCGGCAGCTTGCCGGTCACGCGGTTGGCGGCTGCAATACGTTCGGAGCAAGTCTGGTGCGGCAAACAATTATCGGTCTGCTGATGGTGGCGTTGACGGCGGCGTTTTTCTATCTCGTGGGAAGGCGCCGCTACAAGTGCCCGTTGTGCGGACGCGTCGTCAGGTATGACCACGTCAACTGTCCACACTGCGGCAACGACATGAAGTATCGCCATCGCGCCGGTCCCGAGCCGGTTCCCAGGGCCGCGGCGGACCTGCGGCCGGCCAGGCGCCGGCCTTCCGGCGGACGCTCTTCACGGAGATGAGGTCGGCTCGGGCGCGGCGCGACCGGCGGATTGCCCGGAAAATCGCGGCTACATTGCCGGCTGGGCGTGGCAGTCGGAGCAGAGTCCGTACAGTTCCATCTTGTGCCGGGTCAGCGTCACGCCGAGATCGCGGGCGACGATGTTTTGCATGCGCTCGATCGCGGCGTTCTCGAACTCGATGATCCGGCCGCATCGCTCGCAGATGAAATGATCGTGATGGCGCTCGCCGACGGCTTCGTAACGCGCCTGCCCCTCGTCAAAATGGCGTTCGTACAACAGCGCGCATTCCTTGAGCAGGCGCAGGGTCCGGTAAATCGTCGCATAGCCGACGTGCGGGTTGATCTGCTTGACCTTCGCGTGCAGTTCTTCGGCGCTGATATGATGCCCGAGCTCGAAGAATACGCGTGCGATGTCGTCGCGCTGGCCGGTGGACTTGAGCCCGCGCTCCTTGAGCCGGACGTGGAAGGCGCGCATCCGCTCTTCCGTGCTGATCGCGGGTTTGCGATCGATTACGGTGTGACCAGCCGACGCGATTTCGCCGGAACGCGGCATCTCGGTGCTCAGGCCGGGGCGTCTCCCAGGTGAACGACGCGCCGTGCCGCGGGCGACAGGTACAAGGATTCGAGATCGCGCAAGCGCAGCGCCTCGGCAATCACTTCGAGCTGCTCGGCGGCAGGCTGATCGCGATCGATAATGACCAGGTTCTTGTCGCGCAACCGGCAGGCGCCGCCGCGGGTGCGGTAGCCAATTTCGCGCATGATCTTTTCGCGGCGGACCTCGAGCCCGACGCGCTGGGCAGCCTCGGTGAGCTCATCGACGATTCTCATCATCCGCGCCTCGCTAAGTTCGCTCATTTCACCCGCCTGCTTGCGCAATCGATTGTGGCTGCGGCCGCGTCCCCTCTTGAGACAGCACTGCGCGGCATGTTATCGCGATAATTGACTCGGAGGTCACACACTTGATCAAGAAAATCCTCGTCGGCATCGACAACTCCGAGCACTCTCACAACGCACAGGCGTACGCCTTCTATTTTGCCCGAATCTTCAATGCGTCGGTGATTGGATTGCATGTCGTCGATATCGTGTCGATCGAAGGATCTTTTTTTCATGATATATCAGGTTCGCTCGGGCTGGAACCATATCTGGATTTCTCGTCCAAGATGCGCGAGGTGCTTACCGCCCGGGGCCGCGCCGCGCTCGACGAGTTTGCCGCCGCGGCAGGGCGCGAGAATATTGCGGTCGAGACCGTGATCGACATGGGGATCGTCGCCAACCAGATTTGCGAGCGGGCGCGCAGCGCCGACCTGGTGATGATTGGGCATCGCGGCGTCAACGAAAAGTTCTCGACCGGGCTTTTGGGTTCGACGGCGGAAAGCGTGGCGCGCAAATCTCCACGCCAGCTGTTCATCTCGCCGAGACGATTTCGCGAGGTCAAACGCCCCGTGCTGGCGTACGACGGCAGCGAACGGGCGTCGCGCGCGATGCGCTCGGCGGCGGAAGTCGCCCACGGCCTCGGGGTTCCGATAACCGTCATTACCTGCGCGCGCGATCCCAAGCTGGGCGAGCGCACCCTGGCCGAAGCGCGCACCTACTTCGAGAACTACACGCCCAAGGCCGAGTTCAAGCTGCTGCAGGGGCACGCCAACGAGGAAATTGTGAAGTTCCTCAAGGAGCACGATGCCGACCTGCTGTTCATCGGGGCATACGGGCACAGCAGGATTATCGAGATGGTGCTCGGCTCGACCACCGAGTTCGTGCTGCGCAACGCGCCGTGCCCGGTGTTCTTGGCGCGCTAGGCGTGCGGTTCCGCGGCGCGCTGACGGATGAAGCGGCCGAGCAACAGGCGCATCGATTCGATCGGCTGTATCCCGATCATCGGAAAGTCGCCCAGGATAAACGTCGGGAAACCGAGCGCGGAAAACTCGTCGGCCTCGCGCTTGTGCCCGGCAATCCGCGCTGACATCGCTCCGCTGTCGAGCGCCGCGCGAAACTTCGAGCGATCGATGCCGGCGCGCTGTGCAATCGCGTCGAGCACCCCGCGCTCCGCGATATCGGCGCCTTGCTCGAATGCCGCGCGAAAGACCCCGTCGTGATACGCCGGGAAAACGCCCGCGTCGCGCGCGATTTCCGATCCCTGCAGCGCGGGAATCGAATCGAGCCAGCTCGGCGGCGGCGCGACCGCAATGCCCGTCTCCGCCGCGACCAGCAGCACCTTTTGCCGCTCGCGCTCGCCCAGCACTCGGCCGGGCTTGAAGCGAAAATCGCGCGTCGCGATAGGCACGCCCTTCCACAGCGCCTCGAAGCCGAGTTCGTCCTCGAGCTCGGCGACGATTCGCCACGCGATGTAGCAAAGCGTCGAGGCGTAATCGAAGTAGATTGGAATGCGAATCCGGTTCATATTTTCGCGACGCCGTCCGCTCGCGCTGACTCCGATAATCTCCCGTTCAAGCATCGCCTGCAATTGGCTCGGGCCTCCCGGCGCGGCGCTTGCGCGGCTCACGCGGCTCGCACATTCTTGATGCACCATGTCTTCAAATCGCCGGCCAGTTCTCAAATTGGGTGTCGTTGATTTCGGCGTCGAGAGTGCGACGCTGCCCGGAGGCGTGCAGGTCGATCTCCCGGTCATCAGGCATCCCGGAGCCAGCGCGATCGTCGCGCTTTACCCCGACCTGAATATTGCGATGCTGCGCCAGTATCGGCACGCGATCGGCGGCTGGCTGTGGGAGATTCCCGCGGGATGCCGCAACGCCGGCGAGGACGGGCTCCAATGCGCGCGGCGCGAACTCGGCGAAGAGGCAAGAGTCGCGGCCGCGCGATGGGACCATCTTGGGTCGATTATCACGATTCCAAGTTTCTGCGACGAGCGAATCGAGATGTACCTGGCGCGCGAGTTGTCAGCCGGAGAGGGCACGCTCGATCACGACGAGGTGATCTCCGTCAGCCGCGTGCCGTTCGAGGAAACGTTTGCGATGATTGGTCGCGGCGATATCGTCGATGCGAAATCAATCGTCGCGCTTTATCGCGCCCGCGACTTTCTCGAACTGGAGCGCCGCGGCTAAGACTCGCTGACCGGCGCATCCCTTGGGTGTGAACAGTGAGAGGTGAACGGCGCGGTGCGCCGCCCCCCGGCTACTGGATTACTACTTCGTCCGGAAAGAGGAACGTGGTGGCGCCGTCGTCGAATTGCACCAGATACATGCGCCGGTCCAGATTATTTACCTCACGCAGGATGCGTGGTTGTTCGCTGAATCGACTGCGCCCATCGTGGTCGCGCACCGGTTTCTGGAGCTTGCAATGCCTTCCGACTAGTTTTTCTGTGCTTAGGCCGCTCATCATATTTTTACCCCTCCACTCCCTCCTAGCCATCGACCATCCCCATCATCCTGACTCTAATACTAGCAATCTTTGGGCCTAATATTTAGACGCTTGGGAGGGGTCCGCGTTACATTTATCCAGAGGTGTGGAAAGCCCTGCAAATCAACGGGTTTCATGTTTTTTCGACGAAACTTGAGCATTGACGGCCTGGTCTGCGTTACCGATTCGCGGCGCCGCAGTGACCGAATACAGGCACCTTTTTGCTAAGTTGGGGACCGGATGTTCAAATAAGCACCGGGGAAATAATTCGCGAAGAACCGCATTCCGGAGCGATCCCGTAACGAAACCCGGCCCAGGGGGAAAATTTCACAGGGAAAAATTACCCAGATGTCCACAATTTACCCGCTCATAATGGGTCGGCGCGCGATGCTTGCGACGGAGCACTATCTGTCCGCCTCTGCCGGTGCGCGAATCTTCGCCGGTGGCGGAAATGCCATCGACGCTGCCGTCGCCGCAACCTTCGTCGAGGGTGTCGTCAACCCGCACATGCATACCATCGGCGGCGAGGCGCCATTGCTGATTTATTCGGCATCTGCCCGCCGCGTGGTCGCAATCAACGGCAATATGATGGCGCCGCAGCGCGCGACGATTGCCCATTACCTGTCGCTCGGCCTCGAACTGATCCCTGCGGCGGGGCTGCTTGCCGCCGGCGTCCCCGCCGCCTTCGACGCCTTGGTGACTGCGTTAAGAGATTTCGGAACGAAATCTCTGGCCGAGGTTCTCGAGCCGGCGCTGGAGCTTGCCGGCGACGGTTTCCCGGTGCACGTGGGACTGTCTGGCGAGGCTGGCGGCCCTGACGATGCCATCGCCGGGGCGGGCGCGTCGATCCGGAGCAACGCCAGACGGTTCCTCACCAAATGGCCGTCTTCAGGGCGCGTTTATCTGCCCGATGGCCAAGTCCCGCAGCCCGCAAGCGTGCTCAAGAATCCCGCGCTTGCCAATTTTTTCAAGCGCGTGCTCGATGCCGAGTCAGGCGCAAGGAATCGTGGACGCGACGCAGGCCTCGACGCCACGCGCGAGCGCTTCTATCGGGGCGACATTGCGCGCGAAATCGTCGCCTGGTCCGACGCCAACGGCGGCCTGCTCGCCGCCGGCGACCTCGCGCGCTTCACCACGCGAACCGAATCGCCCGTGAGCGCGGACTATCGCGGCGTCACAGTCTTCAAGTGCGGGCCATGGTCGCAGGGTCCGGTCTTCCTTCAGCAGCTCAAGTTGCTCGAAGGCTTCGAGCTGGCCGCGATGGGCCACAATTCCGCCGGCTATATCCACACTGTCATCGAGGCCGCCAAGCTCTCGTTCGCCGATCGAGAGGCTTATTACGGAGATCCCGAATTCATCGACGTTCCGCTTGCCGGATTGCTGAGCGATCGTTATGCGGCGATTCGTCGCGAGCTTATCGATTCCGGGCGCGCCTCGATGGATCAGCGGCCGGGCGATCCGGTTGCGATGCGTGCGTTGCGCGACGGTCCCGCCGCCGGCGCGCGCCCATGGGGTGCGGGCACGATTCACGTCGCGGCGGCAGACCGCGCGGGCAACCTGATCGCCGTCACGGCCAGTGGCGGATGGATTCCCAGCTCGCCGGTGATCGACGCGCTTGGCTTTCCGCTGGGAACGCGGATGCAGACTTTTTATCTCGACGCGCGCCATCCCAACGCGCTCGAACCCGGCAAGCGCCCCCGCACCACGCTGTCGCCGTCGCTCGCGATGCTGAACGGCGATCCGTACCTGGCGTTCGGCACGGAAGGCGGCGATCAGCAGGATCAATGGATGCTGCAATTTTTTCTGAACGTGGTCGATTTCGGAATGGACCTGCAGGCCGCCATCGAGGCGCCCAAGTTTTCGACGCCGCATTTCCCTTCGACGTTCTATCCCCACGGCAGTCGTCCCGGCGTCGTGCGCATCGAGGATCGAATCCCCGCAATCGTGCGCGACGTGCTCGCCGCCCGTGGCCATCAGATCGAAGTCCGGCCGCCGTGGTCCGAGGGTCGCGTGCTCGCGGTGCAGATCGACACGAAAACCGGCGTGCTCTCAGGCGGCGCCGATCCGCGCGGCCAGGCCGCGCCCGTAATGCCCGCGCAAGTGATCGGCTGGTAGCACGGGTGACCCCTGCACCCAATGTTAAGGCCGCGCTCCGTTGTCGCGCGCGGCCCCCGCACCCGCATCGGGAAGAAGCGAAAATCTGCGCAGCGCATCTTTTCGCTACTACGCACTGGCAGGGGTGAGCAGGGCTGAGCCCTGGCCGGGACGCTTGCGGCAACTGCGGAAGATGAATATTCGTTTATGATGCACGACAATTTCGGACATGGGCGCGAATTCCATGCTACGCTCGATGCCCGGAATGGTTGATCGCCCACGCAGAAGGTAGAAAACTGGCGGGGGCAAACGAACTCGCCTGTTGTTGGCTGGAGGAATATTCCAGCCGTTGACAGGCATGAAAACTGCTCCCCGTGGAAGGAGGAAGCTCGTGCGGACAAACGTGGCGTCATTGATTAAAGGTCTGCTCGTGGCGATTGCGATCGTGGCGGTTGTGGGATGCTCGGGACAGCCACTTTCGACACGTGAGAAGGGCACATTCATCGGCACCGGAGTCGGAGCCGCAACCGGTGCGATTGTAGGCGCCGCTGTGGGTAACCCGTTGGCAGGCGCGGCAATCGGCGGCGGCATCGGCGCGCTAGGCGGATACGTGGTCGGCAACGAGATGCAGAATCAGGAAAACGCCAACAAGCAAACTCAGACACAGATTCAATCGCAACAAAAGCAGATCGAAGGTCAGCAACAGCAGATTCAACAATTGAAGCAACAGCAGGAAACCGAATAGCTCGGCTGACGTATCAATTATTGGAAGATGGAGGTTCTCATTATGCGCAAAAGCATTGCACTAATCATGACTCTGGCGCTGGCGGGAACGCTCGTTCTTGCAGGATGCACAGGGCAGCCGATGTCCACGCGTGAGGAAGGCACTCTCGGCGGCGCGGCGCTGGGCGCAGGCGGCGGTGCGCTGATCGGGGCGGCCGTAGGCCACCCTTTGGCGGGTGCGGCGATCGGCGGTGTTCTGGGCGGTGGTACCGGCTACGTAGTCGGCAATTCGATGCAGAATCAGGAAAACGCCAACGCACAGACCCAGCAGCAGGTGCAGCAGCAACAGCAAGAAATCGAGAATCAACGTCAGCAGATTCAACAGCTCAAATCGCAGCAGGAAACCGAGTAATCGGACAGCGAGATCGGCTCAAAAGGGCGGTGCCGCGTTCGGCGCCGCTCTTTTTTTTCTCAGCCGGCCTGATTCACGCAGGCTTGCACAGCTTGCATGCTCTCAGCCCCGCGTGACTCGCGCACTTGGCATCCGCGAATATCAGCATCTTTGCCGGATCCGCGCGGCGCGCCGCCGAGCAGTCGGGCCGGCAGAAGATTCCGGTGCGTCGATGCCCCATCACGGCGAGTGCCGGCAATCTTAGATCGCGCCCGAGTTCGAATCCCTCCGCGCGCAGCAGCTTGACCTTGTTGTCCACGCCGCCGCCGTAATTGCCGATCGTTCCGTCGGAGCGAATCACGCGATGGCACGGCACGAAGATCGGGATCGGATTCGACGCCATCGAGTTGCCGATCGCGCGCTGGCTGTCGGGCTGTCCAACCGTCGCGGCCAGGCTGTGATAGGTGATCACCGCGCCGGGCGGGACTTTCCGAAGCGAGATGTACGCGCGGCGCTGGAAGTCGCTCTCGACCAGGCTCAAATCCACCGGATGCGCCGTCGCATTGAAGTCGCCCGCGAATACGCGATCGATTTCCGCGCCGATCCGGCGGGCACTCGGCTCATTCTCGATCAGATCGAACTTCTTGCGCAGGATCTCGAGCGTTCGCTCGCCGCCGCTTATGAAAAGAAAGTGAAGCGCCGCGAGGCCGCGGTCGCTCTCCGCGATCAGCAGACGCCCAATTGGCGACGAAATCACTCCGACCCGCACTTGCGGCCGGCGGATAATCTTCATCGCGCGCTCGATGCGCGGCCGCGTCTGCCGGATCAATGCGTCGAGCACCCGGTCCTCGATCGGCGCACTGTGCTTCGCTTGCGTCGCGATTGGATTGGTCTTCATCTTGATGACTCGTCTAATTGACTACTCTTCGAGCCTGAGTTTCTTCAGTTTTTTCACTGCCTGATAGACGCTTGCCCGCGCGCTTTCGGCCGAGCAATCCAGCACCGTGCCGATCTCCGCATATTCGAGCCCCGCGAACTTGCGCATCATCAATGCCTGGCCCTGCTTGCCGGGCAGCCGCGAGATGGCCCTCTTCAAATGAAGCGCGCCTTCGGGTCCGGCGCCGAGCTGATTGGACGCGCGATCGGCCGGCGATCCGCCGTCGGCGGTATCGCCCGCGATCACGCGCCCGCGGCGCATCCTGTCCCGCGCGCGATTGCGGCACAGGTTCGATGCGATTCGAAAAACCCACGGCCGCAGTCCGTCTTCCGATTGCAGCGTGGGGTAGGCGCGATAGGCGCGCAGCCACGTCTCCTGGAACAGGTCCATCGCATCCTCGCGGTCGCCGGTCGAGCGCATCAGGAAGCGCATGATCTCGCGTTCCATGCTTTTTACCGCCTCTTCGAACGGCGGCGGAATCCTTATTTCGCATGCCCTGCCCATCACGATATCTATAACCCCGCTCGAGCCGATTCGTGAATCGAGCCGGATCGCGCCGATGCCGCTGGTCCGCAGCCGGCGCGCTGCATTTGACGTGGGCCGCAATCCTGCGATCATCGTGATGGCGCGCAGCCTCGACTAGCGGGCGATCGCGCGGAGGTCTCTATGGATGCGACTGTCTGGATCGCACTGTGGGCGGTTTTGTTCCTGGCCAGTCATCTGATCATATCGTCGTCTGCCGTCCGGCCCTGGTTGATAAGCGCGGTCGGCGCGCAGCCCTATCGCGGCATCTATTCGCTAATCGCGTTCGCCACGCTGGGACCGTTGATCTACGAATTCGCGCGCCACAAGCACGCCGGCCCCTTGCTTTGGGCGCTGCGCGCGGTGCACCCGTTTCGAGAGCTTGCGTGGTTGCTGATGCTGACGGCGCTCATCTTGTTCGTCGGGGGCCTAATGAATCCGAATCCAGGCGCGATGGCCGCGTCGGGGGGCGTGAGCGAACCGCGCGGCCTGCTGAAGGTAACGCGGCATCCAAGTTTTGTTGCGTTCAGCCTGTTTGGAATCGCGCACATGCTGATGAACGGACGGGCCGGCGACGTGATTTTCTTCGGGATGTTTCCCGCGCTCGGAATCATCGGCGGGATGCATCAGGACCGGCGCAAGCTTCACGAACTTGGCGATCGCTATCGCAAGTTCGTCGCGAAGACCTCGTTCGTGCCGTTCGCAGCGTTAATCGGCGGGCGCGTTCGATGGGCCAGCGGTGACATGCCGTGGGCGGCGATTGGCGTGGGCGTATTGCTGTGGGTCGTGATCGTGATGTTGCATCCGATGATCTTCGGCGGCCATCCGCTTGGTTAGGCGGGTCGCGCCGGCGTGTTTGCCGGCGGCGGAAGCCTGAACAAGCGCGCGGCGTTCGCGATCACCTGTGTGCCGAGTGATGCGGCGTCAACGCGTCTAAGCTTCGCGAGCATTTCGAGCGTGCGAGTGACGTAGGCCGGCTCGTTGCGTACCCCGCGATACGGCTCTGGTGCGAGATAGGGTGCGTCCGTCTCCACCATCACGCGGTCATCGGGAACGATCGACGCGGCCTCGCGAACCGAGGCGGAATTCTTAAACGTGATGATCCCCGAGAACGAGATGCACAGTCCGAGCGCGAGGAACTCGCGCGCCGCGTTGGTGTCGCCGGTGAAGCAATGAATCACGCCGCCGCGCGGCGGAATCCCGGTCTCGCGCGCGATCTCGACGATCCGGCGCTCGGCGTCGCGGCAATGAATCACGATTGGCAGGTCGAGCTCAGTGGCGAGCGCAAGCTGCGCGCGCAACGCCGCTTCCTGCGCTTGCGGCGGTGAGTGCATGTAATGGAAGTCAAGTCCGCTCTCGCCGATCGCGACAACCTTTTTCGACGCGGCGAGCCCGCGCAACTGTGCGATTCGCTCCGGCGTGCAATCCCGGGCGTCGTGGGGATGCACGCCGACAACGGCGAAGACATTGCGGTGATGCTCAGCGATCTCGACGGTCAATCGATCGCTGTCGATCGGACCGATCGCGCCGACCGAGATGATCTGCGCCACGCCGGCGCCGGATGCGCGCGCGATCACGGCTTCGACGTCGTCGCGGAACTTTGCGTCGGCGAGATGGCAATGCGTATCGACAACCGTTGTCATCCGGAAATTCCATTTCGAATTCCAGGTTCGACTCGCACCGACATATTGCCGACGCCGCTAGTCACGAGCGTTCAGATCATTACTTCGCTGCCTTGCCGACGCCCTCGAGCTTGACGGCCTGACCGAAGCTCGGCTCGAGGTTATCTTGTATCTGCATCGTGCCGATGTACTTCATAGGGGCGGTCGGCGTGAAGGTCACCGAGACCTTGCAAGTTCCCGCCTTCACACCCTTGGATTTCGGGCCGAGGGAGTCATCGTTGCAGGCCTGACTGATGCTGAACGGGCTCGTCACGCCGGATTCCATCTCGATAAAAATCGGGAGCGGAGTTATGGTCTTCTTCTTTTTCTTCGTGACCTTGCCGGCATTGGTGATCTCGACCGACTTGATCTTGTCGTTACCAACCTTGACGTCGCCGAAGTTGAGGGCCTTGGGCGATACTTTAAGCTTGCCGGCGACCGGAGGCACGACCACCGTGAACACCTTCGAGTCGCTCGAGGGGTTATATTGCGAGGTTCCCGGGAAGTTGGCAGCAAGCGTCATGAGTCCGATCCCGGAGGGCGTGATCTCACAGGAGGCGTTGCCGCTGCTATCGGTTGTGGCGCCGCATCCTCCCCCGCCGAGCGTGAAGTTGACCGTCTGGCCCGCAAGTGCGGCTAGCGGTTTCGCCGATAGATCCGTCAGGTTCGCGGTCACGGTGACGGCTTGGTCCGGCGGCGAGCTGGTTGGGCTCCCGTTGAGAGTCAGGAGGGTCACATCGGTACCTGACCCCCAAGTGACCAGCGCCTGATTCGAGGTGATGGGGGAGCTTGACACTGTCGTGGACGCAATGACCGCGTCGGTGCCTTGACGCGCTCCGGTGTAAGTGAGGATGGCGTTGCCGTTGGAATCGGTATTCGCCAACTGGCTCTTTGGGTTCGCTCCGGTGATTTGAAATCTGACCGGCGTTCCGGCCGGCACGGTTGCGAAATGGACCGAGGCCGTAAGCGTGACCGGACTGCCCTGCGCCGCGTTGGAGCTGAACGTCGCGGGCGTCAGCGCGAGCGTGGGCGGACTCGGCGCGGTATAGTTGCACGCGCCGCTGGCGTCCGTGATTCTCCACACGGCGACGCCCTGCGCCAGGTAGATGCATCCGTCGGGACCGGTGATCATTCCGTTGCCCCAGCCGTTGGCGATGATCGGCGTGCTGACCGTGGGCGTGGGAGTCGTCAAATCGACAACGCTAATCGTGAGAGGCGTATTTGGAGTGGTGCTCGTGTTCGCGGGGAAGTTGGCAACCAGGAATTGCGCGTCGCCATTGGACTGCGTCCCGTAGGCGAGCAGCCCCTGGTAGAACTGTGGAAGGTTGGGCAATACGGTCACGACCGGTGGATTGGGCCCGCTGGTCCCGGTGACCATCACCACTTGGTCACTATCATAGATATACATGTCGCCGCTGGGCGCGAACGCGATAGTAGCATTGCCCGAATTCGGCAGGGTTGCGTACACCGTGGTCGTCGGCGAACCGGTGCCCGGCCCCGAGATTCGCCATAGTGCGGTATTGTCGCCCCCTCCTCCGCTGCACGAATCGTCGGTGAACAGGTCGCCGCTCAACGGATCGAGTGAAAGCGCTGCGGGGCAGGTAAGGCCGGATGCGACCGTCGCGATCACCGCGCCGGTGGAGGGATTGATCTGCCATACCGCGCCGTTGGTGTAGCTGCCGGCGGTCGCGTACAGGCTGGCGTACAGGTTGCCGCTATTGTCGAAGGCGAGTCCCGCCAGGCTCTCTCCGATCGTGGCAAGCAAGGTTCCGCTGTTGGCTACCCCGCCACCGGGCGGAATCTTGTACAAATTTCCAGTCGGTATGTCGGAGACATAAAGATTTCCGCTCGAATCGAACGCCATCCCATAAGCGCCTGGGCAGTAACTGAAGTTGATGCTGTCGTAGAAGAAGTCCTGCGCCTCGAATCCGGTCGCGTATGGTGTCGCGATAAATCCCGGCGCCGCCACCACGGTGTTGGAGCATCCAGCTTCCGGAGCGCTGCTGAAGGTGACCGTGCCAGTCTCTGGAAAAGGAAGATTGCCGTCGGTCACGTCCACCGCCGAGTAGGTAATCGTCTCGTTGTTCGAATCCACCGCGGTGAACTCGATCGTACCGCTGCCGTTGGTGACGGGCGGAATTGGTCCGCTAATCACCGAATTGCCGCCAGTCTGATTAATCTGGACGAGTTTTCCGGGCGATGGCCGGCCCAGCGAGTCCTCAAGCGTTACGGTGATATCCGCCGGAGTTATCCCGTCTGCCGTGACGGTGGTCGGGAACGCATTGAGTCCGGCCGAGGTGGAGGGCGGCGGGACGAACGACAGTGAAGGTTTTTGCGCCACGGTTACGCCATCGGTCGTATCCGTAGCAGTAAGTGTGAGATTTTCAGTGTTGAGATCGGTGATGGAAAAGACCGCGTTTCCGTCGTTATCCGTCACCGCGCTGGAAGGAGTAATCGTGGCGCTGCCTGCCGCCGCGGTAAGCGAAACGCTCTTGCCACTGATTGGAAACCCGTTGGTGTCCGTAAGGACCGTCTGCGCCAGCGCGGTGGTGGCGCCGTCGGCGGGGGCGGAGGCGTCCGCGTTGGCTCCTCCCGCGGCTACAACCGAGAGGCTCGGGCTGGGCGCGCCCGGCGTTAAGCCGGTAAGCGCCAGCCGCAACTGTGGAAAATCGGGCGATCCCAAGCCGACGTGCGCGAAGTCGGATCCCATCGATGCCGCGGAGTGGAACGCATTGGTACCGGCCAGCGGATACAATTGCGAGTTGGCGTTCCCGAGGTTGGAGCCCAGCATCGCGTTCAGGGTGGCCGCGTAAGCCGCCCATTCCGGCGCCGCCATACTGGTCCCGCCAAAGCGCCGCCCGCTCAGACAACCCCCTAAATCCGCTTGGCAAATCTGAAGGCCTTGCGCCGGGTCAGAATCGATCACCACATCCGGTACCGAGCGCATCGTGGAGCCGCTAAGTCCGCTCTGGTAAGACGGCGCAGCGAAGAATGTACTTACGCCGAAACCACTCTGTCCCGTGGGTGGCGTATGATCAGCGCCATTCCACCACGTCTCGCTTCCGTACGTCATGCCAGGGCCGGGCGCGGGACTGGTGCCGCCTACCGCGGTCGCATGGGGCGAATCGGCAGGCACTCCAATGGTGTTTGCGCTACCGTCAAGGCAGGTGGTGCCGGAATCGCCGCTGCCGTTAAAGACGCTGATCCCGGCCGCCGCGGCCGATTGCAGAACCGTATCGATGCTTTGCGCGTCGGCCAGTGACATCTGGTCTTCGCACTCGGACCACGAGTTACTGATTACCGTGTCGCCATCGTCGATCATGGCGCTGAACATCGTCCCAAAGGAGGTTCCATTGGGTGCGTCGTAAACGACGTAGCTGGTCGCGGGCGTTGACGCCAGCAGCATCACCGTATCGACGTCGAGCAGAACCTCTGACTCCCCTGGTCCCGGCGTCGCCACCCCGCCGTCCACCGGCACTATGCTTAGCTGTCCGAAGTTGCCGCCGCCATTGACTTCCAACCAGTCTTGTACGTCGCTGGGCGTGAACGTATCGAATTCCAGCAGGCCGATTTTCTGCGGGTTCTTGCCCAGATTCGTGTCCGGGGACGCTGCGGATGAATTTCTCGCGGCGGATGCGCCGCTCCGGCCCACAACGCCGGCGATACCGGCGGCGAAGAAGTCAGCGCACCCCTTGTTGCTTGACCAAATGGAAGAGTCGGCCATAGCCATGAGAGAACAAAGCCCATAAGCTTCGCCCGACCCGACCAGAAGACCGACGCATGCTATCTCGAAAAGCGGAGCCGATTCCGGGAGCACCGTAATGATGCCAAGTTCCACAGTACCAAACGCGGAGGGAGTGGTGGTCGGAGTGAACGGGAAACAGATCTCGCTGGTGACCTCCCAGTCCGGTGCGGACCCTGCAGGCAAGGCGGCCAGCCCGGAGTCCGGCGCCGATCGGGACGGGATCGCGAGATTTGACAAACCAGTAATCGATTGCACTCGCGAC